>JAIWOG010000064.1 GCA_020217035.1 Magnetospirillum sp.
CGGGCCAGGCGCGGGTCGTCCAGCAAGGCGCAGGTGGCGGCGTGCAGTTCCAGGGAAACAACCGCCATTTTCAGCTTCTTCAAGGCCATCAGCACGCCCGACAAGGCGGAATCGAAAATGGCTTCCGGCACCGACAGGTAGACCGGACGCAACTGGCCGGCTTCCAGCTTGGCCCGCATCCCTGCCGGATCCTGGTGCGAGGCGGCGCAGAAATTGGCATCGATGGAATGCAGGCCGCGACAGCGCAAAGGCCGCACCGGATAGATGCGGCAATTGCCGTCCATCGACAGGAAGGCGCAGGCCAGGCGGCTTTCCGCCCGCTGGCCGGTGCTCATGCCTTTGGTCTGGGCGTTGACCCGGCGCAGGGATTGGGACAGCTCCGGCGGTTGGTCGCGCAGATAAGCGGCGATGCGGACGGCTTCCAACGGGGTGATGCCAACCTGCTGATGGCAGCACCAGCCGCAGCCGGCCCGGCAGGCCGAAGGCGGCGCCGAACGCAGGTAATCCAGGCTGGTGCGCCGCGCCTGCCAGGATTGTTCGGCCAGGGCGAACACTTGGTCCAGGGCAGCGTTAACCTCGGCCTCGGCCGGCTTGGGGGAAAGCGGCGCGAAGGCGGCGGCGGCGGAACGGGCCAGGAAGTCGTCGCTTGGGGTGAACACGGGCACGCGTCCTGTCGGCCAGTGGTTCAGACAATAACCGGTTCAGACAAGAAAAAAGGCCACCTTTTGCAAGGAGGCATCAGATCGTCGGCGGTGGCGCACCCGGAAGGACTCGAACCTCCAGCCCCCAGATTCGTAGTCTGGTGCTCTATCCAATTGAGCTACGGGTGCTTCGCCGTGTTCGCCGGAAGTTGCCCTCCAGCGAGGGTGCGGAACATACACAAACTGTCATGACCCCGCAAGCCTGTTTTTTCAGGGATGAAATCTTTGTTTTTCTGCCCCCCCATGGGCTTTGTGGCAAGAATACGGCTTGTGGGGGGATGGGCGTTTGCGTAAAATCCGCCACAATTGCGCGGGGGCAAGTCAAAACAATAACCTCACGAATGTATTTTTGCCGACCCGGCGGGTGTATCCGTTCTGGCGAACAAAAAGGTAAACAGTCCCAATGGCCCTGAAGACGACCCATGCCGCGGCGCTTTGCGCGGTGATCCTGGTAGGCGGATGTTCGTTCGCCGAGGAAACCTTGTTTCCCACCTCCGGCACCGTCCAGACCACGCAGTCGGCGGCTAATCCCCCGGCTCTGGGATCTGGCAATTTCGAAGCCCCCGGCGTGACCAACGGCGTCGCCACCGGCACCTTCGTCGGCAACAAGGTCACGTCCTTGCGCGGCGACCTGGCGGCGTTGCAGGACATGCTGACCCGCCACAACATGGCGCTGCAGGGCATCCGCACCGACACGGTGCAGGATTCGCAGCGCTATCACGGCACCGTGGCCGCCATCAACGCCCGCCTGCAGGTGGGCACCACGCCGGGCAACCCGATCCTGAACCAGCAATGGAACGCAGCGCAAGGCGAGCTGGACCGCATCAACGAGGACGTCCTCAAGATGACCCGTCTGGCCAACGAGGTGACCAATTCCTCGGCCATGGCCGCCTATCTGCTGGAATCGGTGCGCGCCGCCCGCCAGTTGTCCGGCGCCGTCGACGAAGACCATCGCCAGCTGCGCATCCTGGAAGACGAAACCAACCGCACCGTGGTGCTGGTGGAACGTCTGCTGACCGAATTGTCCGACGACGTCAACCGTCAGCAATCCTATGTGGCCAACGAACGCCAGAACCTGAACACCCTGGCCGTGGCCATCAAGAACGGCCAGCTGTACAGCTCGGCCCTGACCAACGGCCGGGCCGCCGCCGCCATGCCGGCCGCCTACGACGCCCCCATGGCCGCGCCGCGCGGCATGGTCGGCTCGTCCGACATGGCCCTGGTGACCATTCGCTTCGACCGTTCGAACGTGAATTACGAAAGCGCTCTTTACGCCGCCGTCAAGGGTGCCTTGGACCGTCGTCCCAGCGCCTCTTTCGACGTGGTGGCGGTGTCGCCCACCGGCTCCACCCCCGGCGCCCAGGCGTTGGGTGCCACCAACGTCCGCCGCAACGCCGAATCGGTGGTGCGTTCGCTGACCAACATGGGACTGCCGGCCAACCGCATCCGGGTGTCGCAGACCACCAGCCCGTCGGTGAACACCGGCGAGGTGCAGGTCTTCGTGCGCTGATCGACGGCTGTCGTCTGACTATTTCAGCCCCCGGAGCAATCCGGGGGTTTTTCTTTGTGCGAGAGGTTTGAGCAAGGCTTGCCGATTTTTTCGGCAACACAGAACCAGCCAGCCCCGACAGGGCTGGAATCCGTTGTTTACACTGGCTTTTCGGCTGGCATGATGTTTGCGGTATCTGGGATACCGTTTCCTCGGATTCCTGTTTCATGGCATCGGCATCCCCTTCCATCACTTCGGTTCCCGCCATCCGCTTCCTGTTGACGGCGAAGCGGCTCAGGGTGCGCGACCTCGAACAATTGGTGACGGTGTGCGGCCTGGTCGGCGCCATCAGCGCCCTGATCCACGTCCTGCAACGCGAACGCGGTATCAGCAACGTCTATATGGGATCGAAAGGCGGCGACTTCGCCCAGCGGCTGCAGGTGGCGACGGCGGATTGCCGTCGTGCCGAGCAGGTGGTCAGGGCGTTGTTCGACATCTTCGAGGCGTCGGCGCCGACCACCTCGTTCGCGCCCCGGGTGTTCGGGCGGATCGCCTATGCCCTGCACAGCCTGGATACCCTGGACGGCCTGCGCCAGCGGGTAACCGCCTTGACGGTCAACCCGGAAGAAGCCACCAAAGCCTTCGTCGAAATCATCGCCGGCTTGTTGGCGGTGGTGTTCGAAGCTTCGGACACCGACGCCGACCCGGCCATCTCGCGGGCCTTGGTGGCCATGTTCAACTTCATGCAGGGCAAGGAATTCGCCGGTCAGGAACGCGCCACCACCGCCGCCGGCTTTTCCGCCGGACGTTTCAGCCCGGCCCAGCACCAGCGCTTGGTGAAGCTGATCGACGCCCAGGCGCGGTCGTTCCAAATCTTCGCCCAATTCGCCGAGCCCGGTCTGGTCAGCCAGTTCGACCAGGTGATGAGTGCGCCGGAACGCACCGAGTTCATGCGTTTACGGCAAGCGGCGGTGGCGGCCGGCCCCGACACCCCGTTGCGCGGTCTGTCCAGCCGCCTGTGGTTCGACCATGCCACCACCCGGCTGGACGCCCTCTACGCGGTGGAAGAACGCGTCGACGCCGACTTGCAGGATCTGTGCGCCGCCAAATTGGCCGAGGCCCGCCTGGACCTGGACGACCACGACACGCAACTGAACCTGCCGTCGCCCGACCACGGGCAGGGGGCGCCCACCGTCTACGTCATCGGCGAGGTGGACCAGGGGCTGATCGCCGACGCCGCCAAATCCGGCATGAACGTGCTGTCGGCCGATGGCATCAGCCCCAAACTGGGTCGCTCGCTGGTCGATCTGGTGCAAACCCAGTTCCGCCACCTGCAACAGGTGACGGAGGAACTGGAAACGGCGCGGCTGGCCATCAACGAACGCAAGATCGTCGAAAAGGCCAAGGGCCTGCTGATGACCCATCGCGGCCTTTCCGAGCAACAGGCCTATGACCTGTTGCGCAAGACCGCCATGAGCCAGAACCGCCGCATCAAGGACGTGGCCGATTCCATCATCGCCATGGCCGACATCCTGATCCCTTAATGGGTCAGCTTCAATCCGACGATACCGGCCGCCACCAAGGCGATGCAGGCCAGCCGCGCCGCGTTGGCCGATTCGCCCAGAAACAAAACGCCGATCACTGTGGTCCCCAAGATGCCGATGCCGCTCCACACCGCGTAAGCCGTGCCCACCGGCAGGGTGCGGATGGCGACGCCCAACAGCCCCAGGCTGGCGACGATGGCCGCCCCGGTCATGATCGAGATCACGGGTTTGGTGAAGCCCTCGCTGGCCTTCAGCCCCAAGGCCCAGGCCACTTCCAGAAGTCCGGCGAAAAACAAGGCGACCCACGCCATGGAACCCTCCGTCCCAGACGGGGCCGTCCCCAGTGAACCCATGGCAAGGCGGGGTCGTCCCCGCCGGGTGATGAACAAGATATAGAAAGAAAAAACCCCCGGGGCAATGCTCCGGGGGTTTGGTTTTTACTCTTCGGCGGCGCGGCTCGCCTTCTTGCGCTCGTTGGGGTCGCGCAGACGCTTACGCAGGCGGATGGATTTCGGCGTCACTTCCACCAGCTCGTCGTCCTGGATATAGGCGATGGCCTGTTCCAGGCTCATCTTGCGGGGCGTGGTCAGGCGCACCGCTTCGTCCTTGCCGGAAGCGCGGATGTTGGTCAGCTGCTTGGCCTTCAGCGGGTTGACCTCCAGGTCGTTGCCGCGCGAGTGCTCGCCGATGATCATGCCTTCATAGACCTTGACCTGGGCGCCGATGAACATCGGACCGCGGTCTTCCAGGTTCCACAGGGCGTAAGCCACCGATTCGCCGCTGGCGTTCGAGATCAAGACGCCGTTGCGGCGGCCTTCGATGGGGCCCTTGTATTCGGCGTAGCCATGGAACACGCGGTTCATCAGGCCGGTGCCGCGTGTGTCGGTCAGGAACTCGCCGTGATAGCCGATCAGGCCGCGCGAGGGGGCCAGGAAGGTGATGCGGGTCTTGCCGCCGCCGGTGGGGCGCATGCCGGTCAGCTCGGCCTTGCGCAGGGTCATCTTTTCGACCACGGCGCCCGAGAATTCGTCATCGACGTCGACGAAGACTTCCTCGATGGGCTCCATGCGCTTGCCGTTCTCGGTCTTGAACAGCACGCGCGGACGCGACACCGACAATTCGAAGCCTTCACGGCGCATGGTTTCGATCAACACGCCCAGCTGCAATTCGCCACGGCCGGCCACTTCGAAGGCGTCGCGGGAATCCTGCTCGGTGATGCGGATGGCGACGTTGGATTCGGCTTCACGCATCAGACGGGCGCCGATGACGCGGCTGGTGACCTTGTCGCCCTCGGTACCGGCCAGCGGGCTGTCGTTGACCGAGAAGATCATCGCCAGGGTCGGCGGGTCGATGGGCTGGGCCTTCAGCGGTTCTTCCACTTCGGTGGCGCAGATGGTGTCGGCGACGGTGACCTTGGTCATGCCGGCCAGGCAGACGATGTCGCCGGCTTCGGCCTGTTCCACCGGCACCCGCTCGATGCCGCGGAAGGACAGGATCTTGGACGCGCGGAACTGTTCGATCAGGCCGTCCTTGTTGATGCCCTTGATGGCCTGGTTCAGCTTCAACACGCCGGTTTCGATGCGGCCGGTCAGGATGCGGCCCAGATAGGGGTCGGCTTCCAAGGTGGTGGCCAGCATGGAGAACGGCTTGTCCAGGTCGCGCTTCGGCGGCGGCACGTGGCGCAGGATCAGGTCGAACAGCGGTTCCAGATTGTCCTTGGGGCCTTCCGGGGCTTCGGCGGCCCAGCCGTCACGGCCGACGGCGAACAAGGTGGGGAAGTCCAGCTGTTCGTCATTGGCGTCCAGCGCCGCGAACAGGTCGAAGCATTCGTCGTGCACTTCGTGCGGACGGGCGTCGCCACGGTCCACCTTGTTGACGACGACGATGGGGCGCAGGCCCAGGCCCAGGGCCTTGCCGGTGACGAACTTGGTCTGCGGCATGGGGCCTTCGGCGGCATCCACCAGCACTACCACGCCGTCCACCATGGACAGGATGCGTTCGACTTCGCCGCCGAAATCGGCGTGGCCGGGGGTGTCGACGATGTTGATGCGGACACCCTTCCATTCCACCGAGGTGCACTTGGCCAGAATGGTGATGCCACGTTCCTTTTCCAGGTCGTTGGAATCCATCACCCGTTCGGCGACCTGCTGGTTTTCGCGGAAGGTGCCGGATTGCTTGAGCATGGCGTCAACCAGGGTGGTCTTGCCGTGGTCGACGTGGGCGATGATGGCGATGTTGCGCAGTTCCATGGGTTCGTTCGTTCAGTCGGATCAGAGAGAGGGGACGCCAAGCTTGGCGGCGGCCAGTTCGGCCAAAGAGCGTTCGGGGCGGGCACCGAAATGCGAGATCACCTCGCCGGCGGCGATGCCGCCCAGCAGGGCACAGGTGGCCAGGTCACGGCCTTGGGTGAAACCATAAAGGAAGCCGGCGGCATACAAATCGCCGGCGCCGGTGGTGTCCACCACGTGATCGACGGGGTCGGCACCGACGACGATGGTGTCGTCGCCGCTGACCACCACCGAGCCCTTGGCGCCGCGGGTGACGGCGGCCACCTTGCAATGCCCGCGCGAGGCGCGGATGGCGGCGTCGAAATCGTCGGTTTGGTAAAGCGAGCACAGCTCGGCTTCGTTGGCGAACAAAATGTCAACGTGGTTGGCCACCAGGTCGGCGAAGTCGGTCCGGTGGCGGTCGACGCAGAAGGGGTCGGACAGCGACAGCGACACCAGCCGGCCGGCGTTGTGGGCGGCGGACGACGCGGCCAGGAAGGCGCGCTTGGCCGCCGGCGGGTCGTAGAGATAGCCCTCCAGGTAAGTGACGGCCGAGGCGGCGATCAGCTCTTCGTCCACGTCGTCGGGGGTCAGCTCGACGCAGGCGCCCAGATAGGTCAGCATGGTGCGCTGGGCGTCGGGGGTGACCAGCACGAAGCACCGCGCGGTGGAGTTGCCGTCCTCGGCGGCGGCGGTGTCGAAGGTGATGCCGGCGGCACGGATGTCGTGGCGGAACACCTGACCCAGCTGATCGTTCTTGACCTTGCCCACATAGGCGGCCTTGGCCCCCAGCGAGGCCAGGCCGACGATGGTGTTGGCGGCCGAGCCACCCGAGCATTCGACGCCAGGGGGCAGCTGGTCGTAGATGCCGTCTGCGGTGGCCTGGTCGATCAGGGTCATCACGCCCTTGGTCAGGCCCAGTTGGTTCAGCAGGGTATCGTCGGCGTGGACCAGCACGTCAACGATCGCGTTGCCGATGCCGGCCACGTGGAAGCGAGTATCCGCCATTCTCTTGATCTCTTGCTCTTGAGCGCGATATGGGTCATGGGGCCGCGTCCGGCCCACCCGTTTGGCGGCGCAGTATAACGGCGCGTCGCTCAGGAACAATAAAAAACCGAGTCTTCATCTGAACGTCACGGATTCAAGGGGCTTTTACCATGATCGGTTCGTTGTTCAAGGCTTTCGGGCAATTGTCCGACCCCCGCCTGTCGCGGGTGCTGACATGGGGGATCATCGGCGCCCTGGTCGCTTATGCCGTGCTGGTGGCGATCATCTGGACCGTCCTGGCCAACGTGTCGCTGTTCACCAACGCCTGGGCCGACTGGAGCACCGACCTGGCCATCGGCGCCGCCGCCCTGGTGCTGCCCATCTTGTTCTTCCCGGCGCTGGCCACCACCATCATGGGGCCGATGCTGGACGGCGTGGCGGAAGCGGTGGAGCGTCGCCATTACCCGCATCTGGCCCCGGCGCGGGTCCTGCCGGTGTCGGAAGTGGTGCTGGGCACCTTGCGATTCCTGGGCCTGACCATCTTGGTCAACCTGGCGGCGCTGCCGGTTTACGGTATCTTGTTGATCACCGGCTTGACCGTGGTGTTGGCGGTGACGGTGAACGGCTATTTGCTGGGGCGGGAATATTTCGAGATGGCGGCGGCGCGTCGCCTGGATCCCCAGGCCATGCGGGCGCTGTTCCGCGCCCAGTTGGGCCGGGTGTGGATGGCCGGCATCGTCATCGCCATGCTGTTCTCGGTGCCCATCTTGAACCTGGCGGCGCCGGTGATCGCCTGCGCTTTCATGACCCACGTGGCGGAAACGTTGCGAATGCGAGCAAACCCGCTATAATCGCCGCGTTTCCTGCCCCGGTGGTTCCCATGCGCCTGTCCCGTCTTGCGTTGCTGTCGCCTTTGCTGTTGCTGGTCGCGTGCGGTGGCAACCCGCAAACCGCCGGCGGCCCCCAGGTGGCCGGGCGTTTTTCCGGCACGGATTCTTCCGCTTCGGCAACCAAGGGCGAGGAGCAAATGGCGGCCTTGCCCGGTGGCCTCAGCGAACCGGCACGGCTGAAGGGGTTGACCACCACCCAGGTGAAGTCGGTTCTGGGCCGTCCGGGATTCACCCGGCGCGACGCCCCGGCCGAGATTTGGCAATATCGCGGCCGCGTCTGCACCCTGGATTTGTTCCTGTACGAAGATGGCGGCCATCAAGTGGTGGCCCATTACGCCATGCGCGGCACCCAGCCCTTGGACGAGCGCGGCTGCTTCGACGAGCTGACCGGCCGCGGCCGCGCCGCGCCGATGTCCTGAGGCCCAGCCCGTCGCGGCGGCCTCAACTCAGGATTCCCTGCTTATTCAGTTTGGCGTGGTCGAAGCGCAGCAATCCATTGTGGCGGATCAGGGCGCGGATGCCGTCCACATAGGCTTGGCCGCGTTCCGAATAAGCCCCCAACGCCCCAGCCAGGGAATGTCCGTCCGGTGATGCGCCGCGGGCTCGGATCTGGGCGCGGACCCGGCGCAGGTTCTCGTAGGCCCGATGGGAATTGAGATTGAGCATATAGGCCCGCACGGCGGCATGCAGCGAGTCGTAGCTGGCCATGGCCGGGCCGGCGCTGTCGTCCAAGGGGACGATGTCGCCGCCGATCTGGCCGAACAGATTGTTGCCTTCCTTGACGAAGCGCGAGGTGCCCCAACCCGATTCCTCCGCCGCCTGGGCGAGGGCCAGGGAAGGCGGCACCACGTCGACGCGGCGCAGCAGGGCACTGGGCTCGGCGGATGGGGATTGGTAGCGTTCGGCCAGTTCGGCCAGCCAGTCGGCGTCACGCGGTTTCTTGCCTTGGGCTATGGCCTGCAAGCGGGCTCGGTCCTCGGCGATTTCCTCGTTGACCACCAGGACCAGGGGCAGCATCAGCCGCAGGAACACCTGCTTCTTGGTGTCCACTTGCGGAACGCCGTCCAGGTCGGCGGGAACGCTGGTCAGGAACAAGGGCGGCACGGCGGCGCCGGCGGCCACCCGCTCCAGCCGGTAACCCATGCGGGAAAGCGCCGAATCCAAGGCCGAGGCTTGGGTCAACTCGTCGCTGGAAAGCCGGGTTTCCAGCCCCACCGGCTCGCCGCGCACCAAGGACCGCCACAACGGCGATTCGATGCCGATGGCCACCAGGACGTAAAGCCCCGCCACCGCCAGTAACGGCGGCAGCAGGGCGATGACAGAGGATTTGGTTTCGGTTTCCGCCATGGCGGGACGGACAGGGTCAGACGATCGTGGGATCAGTCGACCGCCTGCACCGAGACCACTTCCGGCACGTAGTACTTCAGCATGTTCTCGATGCCGTGCTTCAAGGTGGCGGTCGAGCTGGGACAACCCGAGCACGAGCCTTGCAGGTGCACGTAAACGATGCCGTCCTCGAAGGAACGGAAGATGATGTCGCCGCCATCCTGGGCCACCGCCGGGCGCACCCGGGTGTCCAGCAACTCGCGGATCTGGCGCTCGACGTCGGTTTCCTCGCCGGAAGCCGCCTTTTCGCCGCCTTCGGTGATCACCGGCATCAGGCCGGCACCGAAGAAATCCATGATGCCCGACAGCACCAGCGGCTTGACGTTGCTCCAGGTGGCGTCGTCGGTCTTGCCGACGGTGATGAAGTCGCCGCCCAGGAACACCGAGGCGACGCCTTCGATCTCGAACAGCTTGGCGGCCAGCGGCGAACGGCGGGCGGCATCCTCGGCGGTGGCGAAGTCGGCGGTGCCCGAGGCCATCACTTCACGGCCCGGCAGGAACTTCAGGGTAGAGGGATTGGGAGTGCTTTCGGTTTGGATGAACATCAAATCCTCGCGGTCACGGGGCGGAAACGCATCCTTGCTAAATGGACCCGACAGGGCTGGCTGTCAAGTTTGTAAAACCAAGTGGAACACTCGGGTTAGGGGACGTCGCCCATGTTAACGCTGGCCTTCCGCGGCAAGGGGGGAAGTCGATGAGCTTACCCCTCGCCATCTTCCGATAGGTTCGCCGGAGC
>JAIWOG010000065.1 GCA_020217035.1 Magnetospirillum sp.
CTGATATATTTCCAGAAAGTCATGCGGTCAGCATTGCCGGAAGATGGCATCGATGCGAACAGACACCGTGTCGGCCGACAGCACACTGAGTGGGCGTCTTCCCTTGTTGTTGGCCGAAGCTTAGGCTAAACCGAAGGCTGCCCCCTTCGAAAACAAGGATTTCCCCACCTTGTGCGGTATCGCCGGTATTCTGTCGTCCCAGCGTCCGGTCAATCCGGCAGCGGTTCAGGCCATGACCCAGGCCATGGCCCACCGTGGTCCCGATGGATCGGGATTGTGGGAATCGCCCGATGGTCAGCTGGCCCTGGGACACCGGCGTCTGGCCATCATCGATCCCACCCCGGCCAGCGCCCAACCCTTCGCCGCTGCCGCCCAAGTTCTGACCTTCAATGGCGAGATCTATAATTACCGGGAAATCCGCCAGGAGCTTCAAACACGCGGCCATATCTTCTTCACCGAAGGCGATGTCGAGGTCATCGTCGCCGCTTGGCGGCAATGGGGCGAGGCCTGCGTCAAGTTCTTCAACGGCATGTTCGCCTTCGCCCTGTGGGACGAGACCAAGGGCCAGTTGTTCTGCGCCCGCGACCGTTTCGGCGAAAAGCCGTTCCTCTATGTGACAGGTGATGGCGTTTTCGCCTTCGCTTCGGAATACCGGGCGCTGTTGTCGCTTCAGCATGTTTCCGCCGACCTTGACCAGAACCGGCTGGCCCGTTTCCTGGTGTCGCCGGCCGATGGCTTGGATCGCGGCGAGACCACCGTCTTCACCGCCATCCGGCAATTGCCGCCCGCCCATGTCATGGTGGTCGACCGGCATGATCCGAGACCACGGCTGAGTTGCTACTGGCAGGGCACACCCGCACGACTGAACCGGCGCTTGGCCCCGCAAGCAGCCGCCGATGCTTTTCGGGACCTTCTGACCGATTCGGTGCGGCTGCGGCTGCGTAGCGACGTTCCGGTCGGTTCTTGCCTTTCAGGCGGACTGGATTCCAGCGCCATCGTCTGCCTGGCGCGGCGGGAAATAGGTGAAGACGCGCTTTATCATACTTTTTCCGGCCGCTTCCCCGGCACCAGCGCCGATGAAGGCCCGTATATGGAATCCGTGGCCGCCGCCACGCACCCGCTACGCCACGACGTTGAACCCAAACCGGAAACCTTGCTGGCCGAATTGGGGCGTTTCGCCGAAGCCAACGAGTTGCCGGTGGATTCAGCCAGCCAATATGCCCAGTACTGCGTTTTCCGTCTGGCCCGTCAGAACGGGGTCAAGGTACTGTTGGACGGCCAGGGTGCCGACGAGATCCTGGGCGGCTACGAACAATATTTCACCGCCTATCTGCGTGGCGGCGGCGCCGATTCGCCACTCTTGCACAGCCGCTATGGCGACGCTTTGAGCCAGATCCAGCCCTGGCATGCCCGCCTGCCCCCCCGCTTGCGCCGCTGGCTGGCCCGCAGCATGGACAAGGGCAGCGATCTGGCGTTCGGTTTGGCCGGAGAGGTGCGTGTCGAACGGTGTACGCCCGCCGCCGATTTGCATGCGGCGCTGCGCCGTGATTCCCTGGATGGCTTCCTAAGCACGCTGCTGCGCTATGGCGATCGCAATTCCATGGCCCATTCGGTCGAGGTGCGGCTGCCATTCACCGATCATCGCCTGTTCGAGTTCATCCAGGCGCTGCCGGCGGAACACCTGATGGGCGAAGGCGAAACCAAACGGCTGCTGCGCGCCGCCATGGCCGGAATCTTGCCTGACATGGTGCGACTGCGCTGGCGCAAGCATGGCTTCGTGCCGCCGCAGGTGACTTGGCTGCATCAGGCCCTGTTGCCGGCCGTCGAGGCGGCGGTGGAAGACGGCGGCTTGTCGTCCCTATGGGACCGCAAATGGTGGCGCGGCGCCATCCGCCGCTTCCGTGCCGGCGACATCAGCCAAGCCTCGGCCTTGTGGAAGGTGCTGGCCACCGAAGCCTGGCGCGTACACTTCCTGGGCGGCGTCGCCAGCCGCCCCAAATTCCAACCGCTGCTCTGACCATGCGGCTGGTCTTCGTCAACCACTGCCACCCGGACACGCCCCATGTCTGCGCCACCCGTGTCGCCCGCATGGCCGAAGCCTGCGCCCGCGCCGGTCATCAGGTGGTGCTGCTGACCCAGACCCTGGACGACGATCCGCCGCAAGTGTTGCCAGAGCACCTGCCAGGCGTCCTGGACTCCCATGATTGGTCGCGTCCCTTGCTGGTGGATTGCCCGCCGCGTTCGGCACCGCTGCTGAACGCCGTCCGTGACGGCCAAGTTCCTCGTTGGCTGCGTCTACCGCTGTTGGCCGCCTTTTATGTGGGGCGCTCGGGGCTGTTCACCGACTGGCGCGACGGCGCCGCGCCTTATGTGGAACAATTGGCCCGTCACTTCCGCCCCCATTGCGCCTGGGCCACCTTCGGCAACACCGATGCCTGGGTCCTGGCCCGTCAGGTCGCCCGACAATCCGGCGGTCGGTGGGCAGCGGACCTCAAGGACCCTTGGCGCATCTTCATCCCCGGCCCGATGCGGCGATTACTGGCCAAACGCTTCGAACCCAAGACCTTCACCGCCTTGTCCGACCAGCATGGTGACGAAATCCGCCGCTGGTTCGGACAACCCGCCGTCACGGTTTACTCGGGCATCGACGAGGGATTTCTGACCATACCGCCGCCACCACCGCCCGGCCCTTGGAAGATCCTGATCATCGGCGCTTTATATGATTCAAGTCATCTATTCCAGCTGGCGGAAGGCTTACGCCGCTGGGGACGGAAGGCCAGCATCGTCTATGCCGGATCGGAAGGCGCCCGCTTGCGTGACGCCCTGCCCGGCTGGAACGTGGAAACCCCCGGCTATGTGGATTTGGTGACCTTGCGGCAACTGGCGGCCCAATGCCATGCCAGCCTTTATGTCCGCAATCCCCGCGCCCTTTACCAACACAAACTGGTGGAATTGCTGGCACTGGACCGCCCAGTCCTGTGCCTGCCCGAGGAAGCCCCGGAATCCCTGGCCATCGCCCGATTCTTGGGGGCGGATTTCCGTTCTTGCGCCGACGCCGACGCCCTGGCCCAAGGTCTGGCCGAAGTAATGGGCCGTCATCGGCCGGTGGACCGCGCCCGGCTGGCCGAGTATACCTGGGATTCCCAAGCCGAACGCTTGCTGAAGGTGCTGTCATGAAGGTGGCGGTCGCCGTCCACGGACGTTTCCACGGCTTCGAACTGGCCGCCGAATTGTACGCGCGTCACATGCTGGCGCGGCTGGACACCACCTATCCCCGTTTCGCCTGTCCGGCCCGCATGAAGGTGCGCACCCTGCCGGCACTGGAATTATTGCGCCGGGCCTGGCCGCGTCTTCATCTGCCGGGCAATCCCGACCTGTTCATCGCCCAACGCTTCGCCAAGTCGCTGGCCGGCCACCTGCCGCAGGCCGACATCCTGGTGGGGTGGAGCGGCGCCAGCCTGGAAGCCATCAGACCAGCACAGGAACGGGGCATGAAGGTGGTGCTTGAACGGGGATCCACCCACATGACGCACCAGACCGAGACCCTGCGCCAGGCCCAGGCCCGTTTCGGCGTGGACTGGACGGCAACCGACCCGCGCCTGATCGAGCGCGAATTGGCGGAATACCAGCAAGCCGACCTGATTTGCACCGGCAGCGGCCATGCCCGCCGAACCTTCATTGAACATGGAATCGAGCCGGCCAAGGTGGCGGTCAATCCCTATGGCGTCGACCTGACCTGTTTCGCCCCTGACGACAAGCCGCGGCTGAAGCGGGTGCTGTTCGCCGGTCAGGTGGGATTACGCAAGGGAATCCCCTGGCTGGTGGAAGCCTTCCGGAAACTGCCCGCCGACTGGGAACTGCATCTGGCCGGACCGGTAGAGCCTGGGATGGATCGGGTGTTCGCCCGCCTGGACATGTCGCGGGTCGTCTTGCGCGGCCCCTTGAGCCGCCATGATCTGGCCGAGGAATACCGCCGCGCCGCCATCTTCTGCCTGCCGTCCATCGAGGAAGGCTTCGGCATGGTCATCCTGCAGGCCATGGCCTCGGGCTGCGCGGTGGTGGCCTCGACCGCCACCGGCGGCCCCGACGCCGGCGAGGACGCCGAGCAATTGCTGCTGGTTCCCCCCGCCGACAGCCCGGCCCTGGGCCTGGCGTTGCTGCGACTGGCCGAGGATGCCGCGCTGCGCGAACGATTGGGACAGGCCGCGCGGGCACGGGTGGCGCACGGTTTTTCCTGGGTCGATTACGGCCAACGCGCCGTCGCCCTTTACCAGATGTTGACGAACCCGAAGCCGGTATGTTGAAACTGCCGGCCATCGCCTGACGAAAGAAGTGTTTCAGCCATGAACAAGACTCCGAAGATCGCCGTCATCGGCCTGGGTTACGTGGGCCTGCCCCTGGCCGTCGGCATCGCCCGGCATTTCCCGACGGTGGGCTTCGACATCTCGGAACCGCGCGTGGCCGAACTGCATCAGGGTTTCGACCGCACCGGCGAGGTCGACCGCGCCAATCTGCGGGCCAGCACCATCAAGCTGACCGCCAAGCTGGCCGACATCAAGGGCTGCGACGTCTTCATCGTCACCGTGCCCACCCCGGTCACCGACGACAACCGCCCCGATCTGGGCCCGGTGATGAGCGCCTGCCGCAGTGTCGGTGGTGTCATGGCCAAGGGCGCGGTGGTGGTGTTCGAAAGCACCGTCTATCCCGGCGTCACCGAGGACATCTGCGGTCCGGAACTGGAGCGGGTGTCGGGACTGAAATGCGGCATCGACTTCTTCCTGGGCTACAGTCCGGAACGCATCAATCCCGGCGACCGTGAACATACAGTGGATCGCATCACCAAGGTGATCGCCGGCCAAAATCCCGATATCACCGAATTGCTGGCCCGCATCTACGGGGCGGTGACGAGTGGTGGGGTGTTCCGCGCCGCCTCCATCCGCGTCGCCGAAGCCGCCAAGGTGATCGAGAACGCCCAACGCGACATCAACATCGCCTTCATCAACGAGATCACCCAGATTTTCCAGAAGCTGGACATCTCGGTCTACGACGTGCTCGACGCGTCCGCCACAAAGTGGAACTTCCTGAATTTCAAGCCTGGCTTGGTGGGCGGCCATTGCATCGGCGTCGATCCGTTCTATCTGGCGCAATGCGCCATCGACAACGGCCACCACCCGGAGGTCATCCTGGCCGGCCGCCGCATCAACGACGGCATGGGTCCGTGGATCGCCGAGATGATATCCGGCCTGCTGGCCGGCCCGTCGCGGGTGTTGATGCTGGGCCTGACCTTCAAGGAGAACGTGCCCGACCTTAGAAACTCCAAGGTCATCGACGTCATTCGCGGCCTTCGTGCCAAGGGCCATGTGGTCGATGTGCACGATCCCTACGCCGACCCGCAAGAAGCCAAGCACGAATATGACGAAACCCTGATTCCGTCCTTGGATGGCTTGTCCGGCTATGATTGCGTGGTCGGCGCCGTGCCCCACGCCCCTTATTGCGCCTTCACCCCGGAAAACTTCGACGTGCTGCTGAAACAAGGTGGCCTGATCGCCGACGTCAAGGCGCTGTGGCGAAGCAAGGAGCTCCCCGCCGCCATGCGGCTGTGGAGGCTTTAGACCCTTGCGCATCCTGTTCGTCACCGCCAGCCGTATAGGTGACGCTGTGTTGTCCACCGGCCTGCTGGCGCACTTGGCCGAAACCTATCCGCAGGCCCGCTTCACCGTGGCCTGCGGGGCGCCGGCGGCCCCGTTATTCGCCGCCGCCCCCTTCGTGGAAAAAGTCATCCCCATGGTCAAGCGCAAGCGGGCTGGCCATTGGCGCGACCTGTGGGCGCGAACCTGCACCACCTGGTGGTCGCTGGTGGTCGACCTTCGCGGGTCGGCACTGGGCTACCTTGTTCCCGCCAGCCGCCGTCTGGTGCTGAAATCGTCTTGGGAACCCAGGCATCGCCTTTACCATCTGGCGTCGGTCCTGGGGAAGACCCAAGCCTTCCCGCCAGTGTTGTGGAACACTCCCCAGCAACTGCGCCAAGCCGAAAGCCTGATCCCCCCGGGTCCCTTCACCCTGGCCTTGGGACCCACCGCCAATTGGGGGGGCAAGCAATGGCCGGCTGAACGTTTCGCCGAGCTCGCCTTGGCTCTGACCGCAGATAATCTTGGTCGTGTCGTCGTCTTCGGTGCCGAAAACGAACGCCCCTCGGTCCTGCCCCTGCTTCGTTCCTTGCCTGCCGGCCGGACCCTGGATTTGATCGGCAAGATCGACTTGCCCACCGTTCACGCGTGCCTGAAACGCTGCGACCTGTTTGTTGGCAACGATTCTGGATTGATGCACATGGCTGCGGCAGCCAGCATCCCGACCTTGGGTTTGTTCGGGCCTTCCTCGGAAGTCTTTTATGGCCCGTTCGGCCCCCACTGCGCCAGTGTACGCGGACCCAGAAGTTTCGAGGATATCTGCCACGCCCCCGATTACGATTACCGCAGCCAGAATTGCTTGATGCTGGACTTGCAGGTGGCCAAAGTCGTGGAAGCGTGCCGACAATTCCGACACCTAGCTAGCGGGGAGCCTTGATGCGTCGGCTTTTGGGAAACTTGTTGACCAGCATCGTCGCCGTCATCGTCTGCCTGGCCATGGCCGAGGCTGTCCTATGGTTTGTCAGCCCTCCTCCCAAGCCACCATTTCCCAAGGGCATGTTCGATTACCACGCCTCGACATGGCGCTTGACTCCCAATTTCTCGGGTCTGACCGGCAATCGCGCCGATTTCGACGATAAACGTGTCACCGCCGACGCCGATGGCCGGCGTATCGTTCCTGCCGCGCCACAAAAAGCGGCGCATCGTTTATGGTTGCTGGGTGATAGTCAAACCTTCGGCCATGGACTGGCCGACGAGGAAACATGGGCCAATCGCTTGCAAGAAGAGTTCAACCGCCAAAGTCTGTCGATCAAAGTCGTCAACTTGGCGGTGCCTGCTGTCAACGTCGATCAATATCTAGCCCGTATCCACCAGATGAACCAGGAAATCCAAGCCGGGGACCAGGTCCTGGTCGGCCTGAGCTGGAACGACATCATTACACCGCAACAGATCGGTCCCGGCGCCATCCAAGTCGTCGATGGTTATCTGGTGAGCGCGGCCCAAAATGCTTCGTCCGACTCGATCAAACGGCGTGTCGCCCTGTACGATGCCACCGGGATTATCCTGCCGGACTTACAGAATTTGAAGACCGTGCTGGATTCCCTGTCCAACACCTCGGCCTTGGCAAATTTCATCTATCCCCGGGCCAAGGCCATCTATTACCGCAATAGATCTTCCCGTCCCTTGGACGCCATCATCGAGGCCAAGGTACCCGAGGCCAATTTCTATCTGCTTTCGGAAATGCAAGCCATCGTCCAGGCCCGAGGGGCTTCGTTCACCGTTTTATCCCTGCCGGATAAGATTTTTTTCGAAGACAGCGCCTATGCGGTCTATTCGGTGAACGGCAAGGATTTTCCGGAACAGAATTTCCCCGGGCACGTGATCATGCCGCTTTGCGAGAAATTCGAAATACGGTGCCTGGATAGTTTCGACGTCCTGCGCCAACACCAGGATGACCCCGTGGCTTACGTGAAAGATGGCCATTACAACCCGAAAGGAGCCATAGTCATCGCCCACTGGCTTGCATCCGTGGTCACTCCGTCTCCATGAGACACGTCGTCAACCTGCTCTTGCTGGCGGTCGTTGTCACACTTGGTTTGGTAGCCATGGAACTGGTCACCCGCAAGCTGCCCATGGCACAGCGTCTTGGCTGGAACCTCGTCCCGCCGCTGTCGGACCGCATCGCGGAAGTCTCCGACAAGACGGATGTCGAGCGCGTCGTGGTGGTTGGCGATTCCTTCGCCGAGTGGATGGATACTTCCGGCGGCAACTTTGTCAGGGTCGCCGAGCGACGAATGCGCGACCAAGGGCGGAAGGTCGAGTTCGTCAACATGGGCCAGGCGGGCACCGGCATGGCCGAGTATTACCGAAATCTGGTCGATCATGCCGCGAAGCTGAAACCCGACACCGTGATCCTTGCCCTTTATGTCGGCAACGACTTGGTCGCCTTCCCCGGAGGTCTGCCCAAGCCCGACGAAGCTCGGCGGGTTCTGCCAACCGCCCAACAAGACAGGTCGTGGCGCAAGACGCTGAAACAATCGATCTTGCTGAACCTGCTCTATCGCCAGGCCAAGGTTCATGTCCCCTGGTTACGCTCGGGCTTCACCGACGGGATCGTCGAATATCTGCGAACCCATCACCGTAAAGATCATGATTACGTCCGCCAACGCCTGGCCAAGCTTGATCCCCAGTTGGTACAAGAGGCCGAATCCGATTCCATCAACGGATGGGATTTGGCCACCGCCCTGTTCAGTCCCGATTATTACGGCAACCTGGCCGATGCCGACGCCGCAAGCCCGGAAGGTTCAGCGGCCTTGGCGTCGTTGGCCGATCTTGGAACGCTGGTGCGCTACGCCAAAACCCTGGCTCCCCAGGTGATGGTGGTGCTGATCCCGCCCAGCCCTTGGGCCGGAGAACGCTATCATGACTACTTCCGACGGTTGGGATATGGCCAATTAGGGCCCACCCAAACGGAACCCGTGATCCTGACCCGGGTGAAAGCGGCTTTGGACCAGGAAAACACCCCGTATCTGGACCTGCTGCCGGCATTGCGGGACAGTTCGGATGCCGCCTACATGGATCGCGACATTCATTTCAATACAATCGGCCAGGAACTGGCCGGACGCCAATTGGCCCGCGCCCTGGGAACGCCTTGAAGAAGGCGCTGATCCAACTTATTCCTTTAACACTGAATGTCTGACCCCTGTCGAGGTTAAGCCATGTCTTACGCCCGCACCGCGCTTCTTCTCGCCGCCATGACCGGCCTGTTCCTGGCCATCGGCGCCCTGATCGGCGGTCAAGGCGGCATGATGGTCGCGCTGGTCATGGCCTTGGCCATGAACGCCTTCGCCTATTGGAATTCCGACAAGATGGTGCTGTCCATGTATGGCGCCCAACAGGTGGACCGTCATTCGGCGCCGGGTCTGGTGGCCATCGTCGAGCGCTTGGCGTCCCGCGCCGGCATGCCCATGCCCAAGGTCTTCATCATCCAATCGGACCAGCCCAACGCCTTCGCCACCGGCCGCGATCCCGAGCACGCCTCGGTGGCGGCCACGACCGGTCTCCTGGACCGGCTGAGTCCGGAAGAGGTGGAAGGCGTGATGGCCCACGAACTGGCCCATGTGAAGAACCGCGACACCCTGATCATGACGATTACCGCCACCATCGCCGGCGCCATTGGCATGGTCGCCAATTTTGGCATGTTCTTCGGCGGCAGCCAGCGCGACGACGAGGAAGGCGGTGGAAACGGAATGGGAATGATTGGCGGCATCCTGATCGCGATCATAGCGCCCATGGCCGCCATGGTTGTGCAGATGGCCATCTCACGCACTCGCGAATATGCCGCCGACGCCGAGGGTGCGCGCATCTGCGGCAATCCGCTGTGGCTGGCCAACGCCCTGGAACGCCTGGAACAGGCCGCCCACATCATCCCCAATCGACAGGCCGAACACAGCCCCGCCACCGCCCATCTGTTCATCGTCAACCCGCTATCGGGCAAAGGCGTGGACAATTTGTTCTCGACCCACCCCAACATGGCCAATCGCGTTGCCGCCCTGCGCAGCATGGCCGCCGAGGCCGGCATGACCTGGGACAATCGCAGCCCGGCCAACCCGCCGCCACAACCGGGGCCGTGGGGCCGTCAGCCGCCGTCCCGCAAAGGCCCCTGGGGATAATGGATTCTTTGTCGCCGATGCTGTAAGGGAGGGGGTATGACTCGCACGCCCTCCCCCTCCGCTCGCCCCGCCGACCCTCGGGTCGTCGTCCTGGACCTGCTTGAAGCCGTACTCGGCCACAAGAAGCTGTTGGACGAGGTGCTGGACTCCGATCCGCGCCTGCCAAAGTTCAGCGAACGCGACCGTGGCTTCGCCCGCCTG
>JAIWOG010000066.1 GCA_020217035.1 Magnetospirillum sp.
CTGGTGGCCACCACCTTGCGGCGCCTGGGACAAATCGATTCCTTGGTCGACCGCTGTCTGGAACGCGGATTGCCGGCCAAGGCGATGCGCGTGCGCAACATGTTGCGCGTCGGCGCCGCCCAGTTGCTGTTCCTGCAAACCCCGCCCCATGCCGCCATTTCCACCACCGTGGACTTGGCGAAGAATTCGCCCTTGGCCGGCTTCGCCAAATTGATCAACGCCGTGCTGCGCCGCCTGGACCGTGAAGGCCGCGACTGGTTGGCCGAACAGGACCCAGCACAGCTGAACACCCCCGCTTGGCTGTGGAATTCGTGGGTCGATGCCTATGGGGCCGAAACCGCCACCGCCATCGCCAATGCCCATCTGCTGGAAGCCCCGGTGGACATCACCGTCGCCGGCGACCCTGCCCTGTGGGCGGAACGCCTGCAGGCCGAAATCATGCCCGGCGGCACGCTTCGCCGCCAGGGCGGCGGCGACATCACCCAGTTGCCCGGCTTCGCCGAAGGCGCCTGGTGGGTTCAGGATTTGGCAGCGTCTTTGCCGGCCAAAGTGATGGGACCGGTCAAGGGCAAGCGTGTCGCGGATTTGTGCGCCGCCCCCGGCGGCAAAGCCTTGCAATTGGCAGTGGCCGGCGCCGAGGTGACCGCCGTGGACCGTTCGGCCAAGCGCATGATCCGCTTCCGCCGCAACCTGGAACGGCTGAAACTGGCCGCCACCATTGTCGAGGCCGACGTTGCCGGCTGGGTCCCGCCTGCCCCTTTCGACGCTGTGTTGCTGGATGCTCCTTGCACCGCCACCGGCACCTTCCGTCGCCATCCTGACGGACCACACCAGAAAGGCCCGGGTGACGTCGCCTATCTGGCCGACCAGCAACACATGTTGCTGAAGGCCGCCGCCGCCATGATCAGGCCCGGCGGCACCCTGGTTTACTGCGTGTGTTCGCTGGAGCCCCAGGAGGGCGAAAACCAGATCGACCGATTGCTGGCCAGTGGCGTCACCTTGGCCCGTGATCCCATCACCGCGGCCGAAGTGCCAGGATTGGAACAGGTGCTGACGACGCAAGGTGAAATCCGCACCCTGCCCCATTATCTGGGGGACAAGGGCGGCATGGACGCCTTTTTCATCTCCCGGCTGCGGCGTCCGGCATGAATAGAAGCGCCAAGTTATCGTGGTCGGCACTGGTCGCCATTCCGGCTTGGTTCCTGATCCCTGGATTTGGGTGCTACCTTCCCAACGCCTTGATCGTCGTCCTCAGTATCTGTGCCGGGGTCGGTCTGGCCGAGATGATCTGGCGGCGTGATTTCCCACGCTCTCCCGCGCCGGTCGTCTGGAGTATCCTTGCCCTGGCCGGCTGGGCGGCGGTCACGGCTTTTTGGGCTCCGGATGGCGGAGCCGCGGTCAGAGGCGCTGCCGGATTGTTGGGGGTGGCCGTCATCCTGGTCATTCTGTGGCAGGCGAACAATCACCTTTCCGCGCCGGAAAAACGATGGATCGCCACTGCCTATTTGATCGGCACTTTCGTCGTCGTCGCCATGCTCAGCGTCGACATCTTATCCAACGCCCAGCTGGCGGCATGGTTCCGCGGCTACGACATCAACGACGAAGTGCAAAACGAGCTGGCGCACCGATCCCTCAATCGCGGCATCACCTTGCTGGCTTTCTACGCCCCGGTTTACTTTCTGGTTGCTTGGCGCTGCACCATCCCCTATCTGCGGCCGGTCGCCCTGGCGATGGGCGCCGTCGCCCTGGTCTATTGTTTGAACTGGGGCAAGGACGCCATCGTCCTGGCCGGCGCGGCAGCCATCCTCTTCGCCAGCCTGCTCGTTCGTCCCTGGCCGGCGACTCGCTGGTTGTTGACCGTGGGCTTTTGCACCTATGTGGCCGTCATTCCCTTCGCCGCCCGCTTGATTCCGCCGCCGCAAGTCATCTGGGAAGAATACCGGCATGTTCCGCACTCGCTTCAGCATCGGCTGTTCATCTGGGGCTTCACCAGCCAGCGCGTCGCCGAAAAACCGTTTTTGGGTTGGGGGATGAACTCAGCCAAGATCATTCCGGGGGGCGACCAGGACGTGACCGTCGGCTGGGGTGCTGGAATGTTGCAGTGGCGTCCCCTGCCCCTGCACCCCCACAACGCCGTCCTGCAATGGTGGCTTGAATTGGGGATGGTCGGCGCTTTGATTGCCACCCTCGGGGTGGTCTCCTTGATATCGACCATATGGCGCCAACCAGAGCAAGCGCGGCGCATGGCCGGCGCCGCCAGTTTGGGAGCGGCTCTGGTGGTTTCCCTGCTGAGTTTCGGTGCCTGGCAAAGCTGGTGGCTGGCCGGCATGATCATCGTCGCCTGGATGCTCAAAATCACCGATCCGCTTGACCAAGCTTAATTCTGGCCGTTGCGCCGCACCCTATACTAGGATCGTTCCAGTTTCCTTCTGGGGTTCGCCATGATCGATCCTTTCGGTCGTTCCGTCAGTTATTTGCGGGTCTCGGTCACCGATCGTTGCGACCTGCGCTGCGTCTATTGCATGGCGGAAGACATGAGCTTCCTGCCCAAGTCCGACGTCCTCAGCCTGGAAGAGTTGGAGCGCCTGGTCGCCGCTTTCGTCCGCAAGGGGGTGCGCCGCATCCGCCTGACCGGCGGCGAACCGCTGGTACGCCGCAATATCATGACCCTGATCACCAATATCGGGGCCTTGGTCCAGGCCGGCGCCATGGACGAGCTGACGTTGACTACCAACGGCACCCAGTTGGCTAAATATGCCGATGGCTTGGCACAGGCTGGCATTCGTCGCATCAACGTGTCGCTGGACACCCTGGACCCGGAAAAGTTCGCCATGGTCACCCGCTGGGGCAAGCTGGACCAGGTGGTGGACGGCATCATGGCGGCCAAGCAGGCCGGACTGGCCATCAAGATCAACACCGTGGCGCTGAAAGGCGTCAACGATCACGAATACGACCACTTGGTGGAATGGTGCGGGACACACGGCTTCGATTTGTGCCTGATCGAGACCATGCCCATGGGCGAGGTGCATAGTGACCGTATGGAGCAATACCTGCCCCTGTCGCAGATCCGCCACGGCTTGGCGCAGCATTGGACACTGACTGAAACCGATTATCGCACAGGCGGCCCCGCCCGGTACATGATGGTGGCGGAAACCGGCCGCCGCATCGGCTTCATCACCCCGATGACCCACAATTTCTGCGAAAGCTGCAATCGGGTGCGGGTCACCTGCACCGGAACGCTTTACATGTGCCTGGGACAAGAGGACGCCGTCGATCTGCGCGGCCCGTTGCGGGCCAGTGAAGGCGACGACGTTCTGGAACGCGCCATCGACGACGCCATCGCCAAGAAGCCCAAGGGCCACGACTTCATCATCGAACGCGGAGCCGTTCCCGCGGTGGGTCGCCACATGAGCGTGACGGGTGGCTGACCAGCAGGTGTGTTTAATCGCGCCTTGAGGTTCCTAGCTTCTCGCCATTATTATCCGCGTCTTTAGAACCGTCGACGCGGCAAGAAGGCGTTCACAGACCATGAAACCCCAAGGGCGTAGCACTTCCTGGCTAAAGACCTCGTTCATCCTGTCTACGGTTTTATTGATTTTTGCCGCCGCGTTGGAAGCGGGAGCCCGGTTTTATTTATGGCACCCGACTCCCGAGGGCCAATTAGGTCGTGTCCGCTATGGCTTCACCCCTAGCGGTTTGGGCGATCTGCACCCCAACCAGGATGGGGTCTATACAGCTCATCCCGCCCTTCCATACCATGTCGTCGCCAATCGCGATGGTTTCCGTAACCGCCAAGACATAGTGACCGGCAAGCCGACCATTCTGGCCTTGGGCGATTCGCAGACCTTCGGGCTTTTCACCCATGCCCACGACGTCTGGACCGATTGGCTCCAATTCCAGCTTGCTCGGCAAGGGCGTGACCTGCAGGTCCTGAACAACGGCATTCCTGGTGCCAGTATCAAGGACACCTTGGACTATTATCGAACCAAGGGAATCAAGCTTCGGCCAGATTTCGTTTTGTTGTGCGTCTACATGAATGATATCGCCGACCTGAAAGCGCCAATCACCATCCGCCAGCAAGGCATGGAGATGGAACAGCAGGTTCGGTTTTCTGATTTGCGCTGGTTCTTGCGGCAAAATTCAGCGCTTTACGATCTCGCCAAAAGCATCCGTGACGCCATGACCCGGACGAGTATCCAAGTTGCGAACCACTTAACGCCGGTCAATTCTCCGGACCCCGAACGGGCGCAGTCAAGCGCCGCTCAGGCTTCTCTGCCGTTCGAGCAGTATGAAAGCCTATTCGTCGAATTCGACCGGCTCGTTCGCACAGAAGGCGGCAAACTGGCGGTTGCCTTTCTACCTGCTCCGAATACTGCTCGGGCGAATGCCGAAATCAGCCGTTTTGTCGAACAATTGTCTCGTCGTCACGACGTCCCCTTTCTCGACCTGACCCCAGCATTGGCGACCCGTTCGGTTGACGAGGCTTACTTGATCCGTTCGGGGGACAGCGACTACCCCAATGACATCCACCTGTCCCGAACAGGCCATATGCTTGTGGCTGAGGCTTTGGTCCCCTTCGTCAGTACCCATTTCAAGTGATGACGCACATACTGCCTCAGGCTAAGGTGACTTACGGGTCGACAAGCTGGGAACCAAGATGAACGTGGTCAACATCGCCTTCGTCGCCGCCGACACGCCCGCGGCCCAGGTCGCCTTGACGCGGTTGCTGAACCATTATCCCCATGTATCGCCGGAAGAAGCGGACATCATCGTCGCCTTGGGCGGTGACGGTTTCGTTCTGGAAACCCTGCACCGCTATATCGACCGGCAAGTGCCGATCTATGGCATGAACCGGGGCACCGTGGGCTTTTTGATGAATTCCTTCCGCGAACACGGCTTGGTCGACCGCCTGCGCAAGGCCCAGCCGGTGGTCCTGCACCCCTTGCGCATGCGGGCCCGGCTGGCCGACGGGTCGGAAGTGGAAGCCCTGGCCATCAACGAAGTATCGTTGTTCCGCCAGACTCGCCAAGCCGCCAAGATCCGCATCCGCATCGACGGCAAGGAACGCATGGAGGAACTGATCTGCGACGGCGTCATGGTCGCCACCGCCGCCGGCTCCACCGCCTATAACCTGTCGGCCCATGGCCCCATCATTCCCATGGGGTCCGACTTGCTGGCGCTGACCCCCATATCCGCCTTTCGGCCCCGCCGCTGGCGCGGGGCGCTTTTGCCCCAACACGCCCGGGTCAATTTCCAGGTGCTGGAAGCCGGCAAGCGCCCGGTGTCCGCCGTCGCCGACTACACCGAGGCCCGCGACGTGGTGGAAGTGGACGTGCGCGAGGATCGCAGTGTCGGCCTGACCCTGATGTTCGACCCCGAACACAATCTGGAGGAACGCATCCTGGCCGAGCAGTTCCAGTCGTGAACTGGAAGGGTGTCTTGTTGGCCTTGGGCTTGGGGGCCGCCGGCGGAACCGCGTTCTTCTTGGCCGATCTTCCGCTGCCGTGGATGCTGGGGTCCATGTCGGCCTGCATCATCGCCGCCCTGGCTGGCGCCAAGCCGGCCATGGCCATGCCTTTGCGGTCGGTCATGCTGGCGGTGCTGGGGGTGATGCTGGGCAGTTCCTTTACCCCCGACCTGTTGGACCAAGCCGCGCAATGGGCACCGTCGCTGGTGTCGTTGTTCGTCGCCATGGCCGTGGCCACCATCGTGGTCATGGCCTATTTGCGGCGCGTCGGCGGCATGACCGTGCCCACCGCCTATTTCGCGGCGGCGCCGGGAGGCGTCAACGAGATGGTGGTGACCGGCGGCGCCCTGGGCGGCGACGAACGCACCATCGCCATGATCCACTTCCTGCGCATCCTGCTGATCGTTTTCACCATTCCCTTCGGTTTCCAACTGGCAACCGGCATCCACGGCGCCCCCATGGGCGCGACCATGGGCCGCGTGGTGGACCTGAAGCTGGCCGACGCCGCGCTGTTGCTGGCCTGCGTCGCCGGTGGCGTCTTGCTGGGCCGCGTGGCCCGCTTTCCCGCCGCCCCCCTGACCGGCCCCATGACGGTGTCATCCTTGGTCCATATCCTGGGTTTGACGACGTCCCATCCCCCGGCCGAACTGGTGGTCGCCGCCCAAGTGGTGACCGGCGCCGGGCTCGGCTGCCGCATGGTGGGTCTGAATTGGCGGCATCTGGCCCAGGCATTCCGCGTCGCCCTGGGGTCAACCATGATCTTGATCATGATAAGTGCTGGGTTGGCCGGTCTGCTGGCTTGGCAGACGCCGCTGCCTTTTTCCATGCTTTTGTTGGCCTTCGTCCCCGGCGGCATCGCCGAGATGTGTCTGATCGCCCTGGCCCTGGGACAGGACGTGGCCTTTGTCTCGACACATCACGTGCTGCGCGTCATCCTGGTGATCGCCTGCGCCCCGCTGGCCTTCCGATTGTTCAAGCCATGGTTCGAACGATGAAATCCGTGACCGCCGAAGATTTGCGTCGCCTGAGCACCGAAGCCCAAACCGCGCCCCGGCTGCGCAAGAATCTGAACTTGCACGACCGGCTGGAAGACCCGATCCAGCGGCTGTGCAACGCCTTGCAACCCGGCACCTACATCCGCCCGCATCGACACCCGGACAATGTGTGGGAATGCTTCGTGCTGCTGCGCGGGGCTTGTTCCATCATCCTGTTCGACCAGGCTGGCCGGATCAACGAACGGCTGGACCTCGCCCTTGACGGCACCACCATCGCCGAAATTCCCGCCGGCAGCTGGCATTGTGTTGTCGCCTTGGCCGCGGACACAGTGGTGATGGAGGTCAAGCCCGGTCCCTACGTGCCAGGCACCTTCATGGCTTGGGCTCCGGAAGAGGGCACGCCCCAAGCCAGGGCGTGCCTGAGTTGGCTGGAACGGGCGCAACCCGGCGAAAGATACGGCGATGGCTGACCGGCCTTTCCTGCCCTATGGGCGGCAAACCATCGACGAGGACGACATCGCCGCGGTGACCCAGGTGCTGCGCGGCGATTATTTGACCACCGGCCCTAATTCCGCCAGTTTCGACCAAGTGTTGGCGCAATCCACCGGGGCGCGGCACGCCATCGGCTGCGCCAACGGTACCGCCGCCTTGCATCTGGCCGCGCTGGCCCTGGATCTGGGACCCGGCGATTGCGTCGTCGTCCCCGCCATCACCTTCACCGCCACCGCCAATGCCGCCCGTTTCGTCGGCGCCGAGGTGGAATTCGCCGACGTCGATCCCTTGACCGGTTTGATGCGGGTCGACGACGCCCGCGCCGCCATCGCCCGCGCCCAAGCCAAAGGCTGGAAGGTCCGCGCCCTGTTCCCGGTGCATCTGGCCGGACAGGTCTGCGACATGGCCGGCTTGGCCGAGCTGGCGCGGGACCATGATTTGGCTGTCGTCGAAGACGCCTGTCACGCCCTGGGCGGCGTGTTCGACGGCCATCGGGTGGGCGATTGCGCATTTTCCGCCCTGTCGGTGTTTTCCTTCCATCCGGTCAAGACGGTGGCCATGGGCGAAGGCGGCGCCGTCACCACCAACGACGACGCTCTGGCAGGGCGGCTGCGCGACCTGCGCAGCCATGGCATCACCCGCGATCCCACCCGCTTCCAGCGCCCCGACTTGGCCTTCGACGAGCATGGACAGCCCAATTCCTGGCATTACGAGATGCTGGACCTGGGCTTCAATTACCGTCTGTCCGACATCGCCTGCGCCTTGGGCCTGTCGCAATTGGCCAAGTTGCCCGCCTTTGTCGCCCGCCGCGCCCAGTTGGTGGCCCGCTACGACCGCCTGCTGGCCCCCTTGGCGCCGTTGCTGTTCCCCACCAACCGCCGCCCCCGCCAAAATCCCGGCTGGCACCTCTACGTCGCCTTGGTGGATTTCCCTGGCCTCGGCCGGTCGCGGGCGCAGGTGATGGAAAGCCTGCGAACCAGGGGGATCGGCACCCAGGTGCATTACATCCCGGTACCCGATCAGCCCTATTACGTCGCCCGCTATGGCCGTCCGATATTGCCTGGGGCGCAAGCCTATTTCCTGAAATGCCTTTCCTTGCCGCTCTATCCCGGTCTCGGCGACGACGACCAGGACCGGGTGATCGACGCCCTGTTCCAGGAGCTGCGCCCATGATCGTCGCCCTTCACGCCGATGCCGGGGCCGGGATCGGGCTGGGGCATGTGTCGCGCTGCACCGGCCTGGCCCTGGCGCTGCGCCGCCACGGCATCATGCCGGTGATGCTGAACGCCGCCGGAACGCCGCTGACCGCGCATTACAGCGCCCATGCCCTGGCCGAATTGCGCTGCGACACCACGATCGCCTCGCTGTGCCAGGCTCTGCACCGGGTGGGGGCCAAAGCCCTGGTCGCCGACAGCTATCGGCTGGACCGCCTGGCCCTGCGCGACGCCTGCGCCGACGTCAAGCTGGTATGGTTCGACGACACGGCGAGCCAGCCTCTGGCGGCGGATGTGGTCGTCAACGGCTCTCCCGCCGCTGTCACCCTGCCCTACGACCTGCCGGCCGGATGCTTTGGCCTGTTGGGCGCCGCCTATCAGGTGGTTCGTCCCGGCATCCTAGCGCATGATCGTCTTGGAGAGGTGCGGCGCTTGCTGGTCACCTATGGCGGTGCCGATCCCAAAGGGGTCGGCCCACGTCTGGCAGCCCTGTTGCCCGACCACGTCGCCATCGACTTCATCGTCGGCCCCTTCGCCGACATCCCCAGCAACCTGCCCCCCAACGTCACGCTCCACAAAGCGCCAACCGACCTGCTGGGATTGATCGACCGGGCCGACCTGGCTCTGTGTGCCGGGGGTCAGACCTTGTTCGAAATGGCCGCCGCCAAGTTACCGTCCATCGCCATCGGCATCGGCGAGGACCAGCGCCCCAATCTGGAAACCCTCAGCCGCCAAGGCGCCGTTCTGTTCGCCGGCTGGGTCGATTCCGAGGATTTCCCGGTCACTCTTGCGCAGGCACTGCGCACTGCCTTGACCGACGCCACCTTGCGCCAGTCCCTGGCCCGTCAGGCCCACGAATTGGTGGACGGCAAGGGGGCCGACCGCATCGCCACCACCATCGCAAATCTATTGGCTTAACCGCAGCCGCCCTTGCCGCCGCCGCAGCCGCCACCAGCCCTCACCGGACCGGCATTGGTGGCGTTGGGGTGACGTGACAGCCCGGCTTCATCCAGCGCCGCCAGATAATCGGCCATCAGGCGATCCTGGTTCTGTCCCAGCTGGTACAGGTAATCCCAGGTGTAGATGCCGGAATCGTGCAAGTCGTCAAAGACGATCTTGATGGCGTAGTTGCCCACCGCCTCGACACTGATGATGCCCACATGGCTGCGCCCGGCCACCAGCTTCTTTTCGTCGGGTCCATGACCCTGGACCTCGGCCGACGGGCTTTCCACCCGCAACAATTCCGCCGGTATGGCGAAGACCTGACCATCGTCGAAGGTGACATCCAGGCGCTTTTCCACCTTCTTCACCTTGATTTCGGTGGGAGTGTGCCGGCTGCCGAAATTGTCGCTCATGGCTTGGTCTCCTGATGGTCCAGGCTGCGGGCCTCGTCGGGCAGCATGATGGGGATGCCGTCACGGATGGGATAAGCCAAGCCGGCCTTGTCGCTGATCAGTTCATTATGATCACGGTCATAGCGAAGCGGTCCTTTCGACACCGGACAGACCAGGATTTCCAACAATTTGGGATCAATGGCGGCAATGCGCTCGGGCATCTGTTTCTCCTAATGTCGAATGGTCTCGCCGGCTTCGCTGAGAACCGCCATCTCGAAGATGGCGATCATCATGCGGGCCCGTTCTGCCAAACTGGGAACTTCCAACAAGGCTTGCTTTTCCTCGGGCGACAAGGGCGCGGCCATGGCCAGGGTGGTGATCAGATCGCGGTCGTTGGCGGAATCCAGCTTGGTCAAATCCGAGGCCAAACCGTTCTGCGCCAGGCAAGCGGTAACCGCGCCGACCAGACGACGGCGGTCGAAAACCGGATCCGGCTCG
>JAIWOG010000317.1 GCA_020217035.1 Magnetospirillum sp.
CGCCGCATGGGCCATGCCGGCGCGGTGATCTCGGGCGGCAACGACACCGCCGACTTCAAGATCGAAGCCATGCGTTCGGCCGGCATCGCCGTCGCCGACAGCCCGGCTTCGCTGGGTTCGACCATGCTTCAGGTCCTCAAGGGCTAAGAAGGTCAAACGGCCCGACGCACCCGCCGGAGCGTCGGGCCGATCCTTTGTTCAGAATTCAGCGCCGTGACGGATCGGCGCCCGGCGGCGCCGCCCCGTCCCGACTTGGCAGAAAGGGATGCGGTAATCCCCGCGTCAGCCCAATATGACGAACCAGTTCGACGAAACGTCCTTCCTGACCGGCGGCAACGCCGTCTTCATCGCCGAGCTTTACGCCCGCTATGTCGAGGATCCCTCCTCGGTGGACGCCTCGTGGGTGGAGTTCTTCTCCGAATTGCGGGACGAAGGCGCGGCCATCGCCCAGGACTTCAAGGGCACGCCCGGCGCCAAGCGCGACCTCAAGATCATCGGCGCAATCGACCCGGAAGCCGCCGCTGCCGCCGCCGCCGCCGCCAAGAAGGCTGGCAAGGGCGCCGCTCCGGCCGTTGACCCGGCGGCCCAGCGCCAGGCGGTGGTCGATTCCATCCGCGCCCTGATGATGATCCGCACCTACCGGGTGCGCGGCCATCTGGAAGCGGATTTGGATCCCTTGGGCATGAGCAAGCGCGAGCCCCATCCCGAACTGGATTACCGCACCTACGGCTTCACCGAGGCCGACCTCGACCGCGAAATCTTCATCGACAACGTGTTGGGCCTGGAAAAGGCGACGCTGCGTCAGATCATCCAGATCCTGCGCGCCACCTATTGCGGCAAGATCGGCGTCGAGTTCATGCACATCCAGGACCCCGACGAGAAGGCCTGGATCCAAAAGCGCGTCGAAAGCGTGCGCAACCACACCGACTTCACGCCCAGGGGCAAGCGGGCCATCCTGGAACGTCTGGTCGAGGCCGAAGGCTTCGAACGCTTCTTGCAGCTGAAGTACACCGGCACCAAGCGTTTCGGCCTGGAAGGCGGCGAATCGGTGATCCCGGCCCTGGAGCAGATCGTCAAGCGCGGCGGTCAACTGGGTGTCGAGGAAGTGGTGGTCGGCATGGCCCACCGCGGCCGTCTGAACGTGCTGGCCAATTTCATGAAGAAGCCCTATCAGGTCATCTTCTCGGAATTCCAGGGCGGTACCGCCAATCCGTCGGATGTTCAGGGCTCGGGCGACGTGAAGTACCATTTGGGTACGTCCGGCGACCGTGACTTCGACGGCAACGTCGTCCACCTGACACTGCAGCCCAACCCGTCGCACCTGGAAGTGGTCAACCCCGTTGTCGTCGGCCGCGTGCGCGCCAAGCAGCAGCAGAAGAACGACGCCGAACGCAAGAAGGTGGTGGGCATCCTGCTGCATGGCGACGCCGCCTTCGCCGGCCAGGGCGTGGTTCCGGAAACCATGATGCTGTCGCAATTGGTGGGCTACACCACCGGCGGCACCATCCACATCATCATCAATAACCAGATCGGCTTTACCACCGCCCCGGAATATTCCCGTTCCGGCCCCTATTCGTCGGATGTGGCCAAGGGCTTCCAGTGCCCGGTGTTCCACGTCAACGGCGACGATCCGGAAGCGGTGGTCCACGTGGCCCGCATCGCCACCGAATACCGTCAGGAATTCGGCGCCGATGTGGTCATCGACATGATCTGCTATCGCCGTCACGGCCATAACGAATCGGACGAGCCGGCTTTCACCCAGCCCTTGATGTACCGTAAGATCGCCAGCCATCCGACCACGCGGACGCTTTACGCGCAGCAATTGGTCGCCGAAGGCTCGATGAGCCAGGAAGAAGCCGACGGTGTGGTCACCGCCTTCCAGGAAATGCTGGAGAAGGAATTCGACGCCGCCAAGAGCTTCAAGCCCAACAAGGCCGACTGGCTGGAAGGTAAGTGGCAGGGCTTGGTGCAACTGGCCGACGAAGAGGAATTCCGCGAGGAAAAGACCGGCGTCGAGATCGACCTGCTGAAGGAAGTGGGCATGAAGCTGGCCCAGGTTCCGGCCGACTTCAACATCAACCGCAAGATCCTGCGCCAGATGCAGGCCAAGGCGGAAATGATGCAGACCGGCCAGGGCATCGACTGGGCCACGGCGGAAGCCCTGGCTTTCGGCACCCTGCTGGTGGAAGGCCACGGCGTGCGTCTGTCGGGCCAGGATTGCGGTCGCGGCACCTTCTCGCAGCGTCACTGCCGTCTGACCGACCAGGAAAACGAAAGCCGCTTCGAGCCCTTGAACCACATCCGCGAAGGCAACCAGGCCTATTTCGAGGTGATGGACAGCCCGCTGTCGGAAGAAGCGGTGCTGGGCTACGAATACGGCTATTCGCTGGCCGAGCCCAACGCCCTGACCCTGTGGGAAGGCCAGTTCGGCGACTTCGCCAACGGTGCGCAGGTCATCATCGACCAGTTCATCAATTCCGGCGAATCCAAGTGGCTGCGCATGTCCGGCCTGGTGATGCTGCTGCCCCACGGCTATGAAGGCCAGGGGCCCGAGCATTCCTCGGCCCGTTGGGAACGCTATCTGCAGTTGTCCGCCGAGGACAACTGGCAGGTCTGCAACCTGACCACGCCCGGCAACTATTTCCATGCCCTGCGTCGTCAGCTGAAGCGCAATTTCCGCAAGCCCTTGATCATCATGACCCCCAAGAGCCTGCTGCGCCACAAGCTGTGCGTCAGCTCGCTGGAGGACATGGCGCTCGGCTCGCGCTTCCGCCGCGTGCTGCCGGAGACCGAGAACCTGGTGGCCGATGCCAAGATCCGCCGCGTCGTCGTGTGCTCGGGCAAGGTCTATTACGACCTGTTGGAAGAACGCACCAAGCGCGACATCAAGGACGTCGCCATCATCCGCGTCGAACAGCTTTATCCCTGGCCCAAGGACACGCTCAAGGCCCAGCTTGCCCGCTATCCCAACGCCGACCTGGTGTGGGCGCAGGAAGAGCCGGCCAACATGGGTCCCTGGACCTTCGTCGACCGTCGTCTGGAATTCATCTGCGACGAACTGCCCGACAACAAGGCCAAGCAGGCCCATTATGTTGGCCGCAAGGCCGCCGCGTCGCCGGCCACCGGCCTCTACAAGACCCATAACGCCGAACAGGCGTGGATCTGCGAGACCGCGCTGACCGGCAAGCCCGAGGACATGCCGGTGCCGTTCCGTCGCGCCACCGCTCTTTCGCGTCTCAACGCCTAGGTTAATAAGGGAAACCACAAGATGACCACCCAGATCACGGTGCCCACCCTGGGCGAATCCGTCACCGAAGCCACCATCGCCAAGTGGTTCAAGAATGTCGGCGACGCCGTCCGTGCCGACGAGCCCATCGTCGAGTTGGAAACCGACAAGGTGACCGTTGAAGTGCCGGCCCCGGCCGCCGGCGTGCTGACCGAAATCACCGCCACCGCCGGTTCCACCGTCGAGGTGGGCGCGGTGCTGGGCAGCATCGGCGCCGGTTCGGGTGCGGTTGCCGCCCCGGCCGCCAAGCCCGCCGCCGCCCCGGCGGCTGCCCC
>JAIWOG010000294.1 GCA_020217035.1 Magnetospirillum sp.
GGCGGCGGCGTGGTGCACGGCCTGGCGGTCGTGGCGCCAGCGGCGGGCCAGCATGCCGCCAGAGACCAGGGCGATAGCGGCGCTGGCCGCCATGGCCGGAGCCAGGGCGCCGCCATCGGCCACCGCCATCCCCGCCAGGGCCGTCACCGCCGCCCCCAGGGTCCAGGGCAGCGGGCTCAGCCTATACCTAACGCGCATTCTTGCCCTTCAGACGCATGACATAGCCGATGATTTCCGCCACCGCCTTGTAATGTTCGGGCGGGATTTCGTGGTCAAGCTCGACGGCGGCGTAAAGCGCACGGGCCACCGGCGGGTTCTCGACGATGGGGACGTCGTGCTCGTCGGCCAGGTCGCGGATGCGCTTGGCGACCAGGTCGACGCCCTTGGCCACCAGCACCGGCGCCCCCATGGATTCCATGTCGTATTTCAGCGCCACCGCGTAATGGGTGGGGTTGGTGATCACCACGTCGGCCTTGGGCACGGCGGCCATCATGCGTTTGCGGGCGCGCTGGATGCGCAGCGACTTGATCTTGGCCTTGACCTGGGGGTCGCCTTCCTGCTGCTTGTGCTCGTCCTTGACCTCCTGCTTGGTCATCTTCATCTTTTCCATCCAGCGATAACGCTGGAACAGGTAATCGCCGACCGCCAGCACCACCACCATCATCAGGGTGATCAGGATCATCCAGTAGATCTTGTCCGAGATGTATTCCAAGATGGCCATCAGGTCCAAGGTGGCCAGGTTCTGGAACTCGGACACGCTGCCCCAGAACACCCAGCCCAGCAGCGCCCCCAGCACCGACAGCTTGATCAACTGCTTGACCAGGTCGACCAACTGGTTGACCGAGAAGATACGTTTGACGCCTTCCAACGGGTTCAGCTTGCCGAAACTGGGGGCCAGCTTCTTCGGCACCCACAGGAATCCCTTGGTCTGGGCGACGGACCCCAGGATGCCCAAGGCGACGACCAGGGCGAAGGGCGTGGCCATGGCCAGCGCCGTGCCCAAGGCCAGGTGCAACAGCAATTCGGCCAATCCGTCGCGGCCGATCTCGATCATGTGCGGTTGGGTGATGAAGGGTTCGATGGTCGCCTTGATGCGGCTGGCCATGCTCGGCGCCAGCATGCCCACCATGATGATGCCCAGGATCAGGGACATCATCGCCTTGACCTCCATGGTCTGGGGCACGTTGCCTTCGTTGCGGGCGTCGGAGAGACGTTTGCCTGTCGGCTCTTCTGTTTTGTCGTCGGAATCTTCGGCCATGGGCTAGCTCGGCAGCAAGAAGGGGTAAAGCCCCTGCTCGAACCAGCGCAGGAACAGCAGGATCAACAGCGGCAGGGCCACCATCAGCATCCACAAGCCGCCGATCACCTGCAAGGGCAGCGCGATGAAGAACACCTGAATCTGTGGCGACAGGCGCGACATCAGCCCCAGGGCGACGTTGTAGATGATGCCGAAGGCCAGAAGCGGCGCCGCCAGTTGCAGGGCGAAGTTGAAGGCCGCCGACAGCAATTTGGACAGGGTCTCGGCGAAGTCGTTCAACGGCAGCGGCTGGCCGGGGACGATCACCGCGTAGGAATCGGTCACCGCGCGCAGCATCAGGTGGTGCAGGTCGGTGACGAAGATGGCGATCAGGGCGACGTTGGACAGGAAGGCGGTGATGGTCGAGCTTTGCTGTTCGGCCACCGTGTCGAAGGAAAAGGCGTTGGTCAGGCCGACCTGGAAGCCGATGAAGGTGCCGGCCACGCTGAGCGTGCTCATCAAGGTCTGGGCCAGGATGCCCAAATAGATGCCGATCATGGCTTCCGAGCCGATCAGCAGCAGCAAGGACGACACTCGGGTGGGAAGGGGCGGCAGGCTGGCGCCCACCACCGGCAGCATGACCAGGGAAATGGCCAGGGCCAGGATCAGGCGGATGCGGGTGGCCACCAACTGGCCGCCCAAGCCGGGCATGACCATCAGCGCGGCGCCGATGCGGGCGAAGATCAGAAAGAAACGATAGATGTCGAGGGTCAGGATCTCGTTCAGCACGCCGCCATCCCCCCCGTCGCGGCGACCGTGGCCGCGGCTTTCATCCGCCGCCAGTGATGATGTGGTCCAGCATGGACTTCCAGAAGTCGGTCATCTGGCCCAACATGAATGGCAGGAACAAGATGATCGAGGCGAAGACCAGCAATATCTTGGGGACGAAGGTCAGGGTCATTTCCTGGATCTGGGTGACCGTCTGCAGGATGGACACCACCAAGCCCACCGCCAACCCGGTCAGCAACGGCGGCGCGGCGACGTAGATCAGGGTCGAGATGGCGTCGCGGGCGATGTCGATCAGTTCGGCTTCGGTCATGGCGGGGCGCCCCTTGGCCAAACCCGGTCAGATCGGCATCTGCAGGATTTCCTTGTAGGCGTTGATCACCTTGTCGCGCACCGCGACCACGGTTTCCAGGGTCATCTCGGCGTTGTTGACGGCGGCCACCACCTCGCGGATGTCGGCCTTGCCGGCGATGGCGGCGGCGGATTGGGTCTCGCCCGCCTTCAAGGAATTCATGGACACCTTGGCGGCGTCCTTCAGCACGCTGGCGAAGTCGCTGCCCGGTGCCGGCGCCGGGGTGTCGCGGGCGTCCATGCCTTCGGCGGCCGAAGGCAGCTTGGCGAAGGCGGCATAGGCGTTGACGGCGTCGGCGATACGGGTCATGGCGGCAAATCCTTAAGGGGGCCGGTTACTGGCGCAGCATTTCGACGGTGCGGGACAGCAGCTTGCGAGACGATTCTATCACGTTCATGTTGGCTTCGTAACTGCGCTGGGCCTCGCGCATGTCCATCATCTCGATCAACGGGTTGACGTTGGGGGCCAACACATAACCGTCGCGGTCGGCGGCCGGGTGCTTGGGGTCGTAGCGGCGCTGGAACTCAGCCGAATCGGGGCGCACCTTGTCGACCTTGACACCGGTATAGCCGTTGGCGCGGTCCAACTCGCTCTTGAAGGTGACGACTTTGCGCTTGTACGGCGTGCCGTCGGGGGTGCGGGCCAGCGAATCGGCGTTGGCCAGGTTTTCCGAGATGACGCGCAGCCGCTCGGATTGGGCCTTCATGCCGGTGATGGCGATCTTCGAGGCTTTTTGCAGTTCGTCCATGGCTTACTTGCCCAAGGCTAGCTTGATCAACTTGAACTGGCGCTGGAACAGGCTGGATGCCATTTCATAGGCGGTGTTGGCCTCGCCCACCTTGGCCATCTGCTCTTCCAGCACCACGGCGTTGCCGTCGGGAGAGGATTCGAAGGTCTTCTTGCTGTCAACCACCCGCTGGTCGTCGCGATATTGCGGGACGATGTGGGAGGCGTTGGTGGCCTTCAGCGTGACCGTCGGCACCGACTGGCTCAAAACTTCCTTGAAGTTGTAGGGCTTCAGGTCCTGGGGAATGTATTTGGGCGTGTTGGCGTTGGCGATGTTCTCGGACAGCACCTCCTGGCGGCGGGCGACCCAATCCATGCGGCTTTGCGCCAAGTTCACCAATGTCAGCTTGTCGTACATCCCGGACCTCGTGTCCCTAGATTGCCGTCCAGTATGGATGGGGGGCTTTAAGAAACGGTGAATCGACGCTGTCCCCCAGGCTTAACCTGATTTTAAAGCGCCGCCGCACAGACTTCCCCATCAACCGCAAGCGGAAAGGCATGGGCATGGGCGAAGGCCGGGACCTGTGGGACGAGGCCGCCGAGAAGGTCCAAGCCGCCGGCGAGGGGCCGGTCGCCGCCGTGCGCCCGGCCGTGGCCGTCGCCCTGCAATACGATCCTGATCTGGGTGACGCCCCGGTGGTCACCGCCTCGGGCAAGGGGGCCTTGGCCGAACAGATTCTGCAACTGGCCTTCGCCAACGGCGTCAAGGTGCGCACCGATCCCGACCTGGCGCAGGTGCTGGCCGCCGTCGAGGTGGACACCGTCATCCCGTTGGAAGCCTTCGCCGCCGTGGCCGAGATCCTGGCCTATGTCTACCGCGCCAACGGCCGCATGCCGCAGGCCATCGCCGACGGCGCCGCCGCCCTGGCCCAGGGACCGGACAGCGGGGGCGGGGCATGACCGTCACCCGCCAGGTCAACCAGGAACTGGAAAAGGCGTCGTCCATGGTGATGACCGCCAGACGCCTGCTGGCCACCGGCACCACCATCGACCTGTCGGCTCTGGAAGGCCGCATCAAGGGTGTGTGCGAGCAGGTGGTGGACCTGCCGCGGGATTTGGGCAAGGGCCTGATCCCCGCCTTGGAAAAGCTGATCGCCGACCTGGATCGCCTGGCCGAGATGGTGGCTGAGCGCATGGACCCGCCACCGGTGGCGGAAAAGGACGAATGATGGAAATGAGCGACTACCTGCGCACGGTGTCGGCGCTGGTGCTGGTGCTGGGGTTGATCCTGGGGCTGTTGTGGCTCTTGCGCCGGATCGGGGTTCCCGGCATGGTGCCGGCGCGGCAGTCCAGCCGGCGCCTGTCGGTGGTGGAAAGCTTGGCGTTGGACTCGCGCCGCCGGCTGGTGCTGGTGCGCCGTGACGGACGGGAACATCTGCTGTTGCTGGGGGTCGCCGCCGATCTGGTGGTCGAGTCCAGCATCGACAACGGCGCGGCGCTGGCGCCGGACCAGGAGGACAAGGGATGAGGCGCACTTGGCTGATGCTGGCGGTTTTCGCCGTCCTGGCCGCGACGGTGGCGGTGACGGCGCCGGCCTGGGCGCAAAGCCTGACCCTGGACCTGGGGGTCGGCGGCGGCGGTGGCAACCCCAATTCGACGACGCTGAAGGTCATCCAGCTGGTGGCCCTGACCACCGTGCTGACGGTGGCGCCGTCGATCCTGATCATGGTCACCTCGTTCACCCGCATCGTCATCGTCTTCGGTTTCCTGCGCCAGGCCCTGGGTACCATGCAAAGCCCGCCCAACATGGTGCTGGTGTCGCTGGCCCTGTTCATGACCGCGTTCATCATGGCGCCGACCTTGGAACAGTCCTGGAATGACGGGGTGCAGCCTTATGTCGAGGGCAGCCTGGAAGAAGGGCCGGCCTTCGAGGCGGCGGTCAAGCCCATCCAGACCTTCATGCTGCGCCATGTGCGCGACCAGGACCTGCAATTGTTCATGGACCTGTCGCGCAGCCCGGAAGTCACCAAGCGCGAGGACGTGGCCCTGAAGGCCCTGATTCCCGCCTTCATGATCAGCGAGTTGCGCCGCGCCTTCGAGATCGGCTTCCTGATCTTCCTGCCCTTCATCGTCATCGACATGGTCATCGCCTCGGTGCTGATGAGCATGGGCATGATGATGCTGCCGCCGGCCCAGGTGGCGCTGCCGTTCAAGCTGATCTTCTTCGTCTTGGTGGACGGCTGGTACATGGTGGTGGGCTCGCTGGTGCAAAGCTTCGGCGGCGCCTGACAACGGGCAACCGTGCCGACGGCCCGATTCCTGGGCCTTCCATGTCATTCCCCCATGACTGCCATGCAGGGTGGCCGCCGCCGGCGTTGCCGCCGGAATGCTATAATGCAAGCAAATCCCAATAGGGATTGGACGATCACTTCAGAGAGGAGGGAGCCATGGCAGACAATGTCACGCGGCAAGCGCCGACGCGTCAGCCGGTCCCCGCCGAAGCGGGCCGTCATCCGTTGACGAGCCTGCGCGACGAGGTCGACCGTCTGTTCGGAAGCTTCTTCCCCGCCGCGTTCGGGCGGTCCATGTTCGACCTGGATCCCTGGCGTCCCGGCACCTTCCGCGTCATGGCCGACATGACGCCGCAGGTGGACGTCAAGGAACTGGCCGACCATTACGAGATCGCCGCCGAGTTGCCCGGGGTCGAGGCCAAGGATGTCAAGGTCACCGTTGACAAGGGCATGTTGGGCATCACCGGCGAAAAGCACACCGAGACCCAGTCGGAAGAAGGCGAGGTTCACCTGTCCGAACGCAGCTTCGGGTCGTTCGCCCGGTCGTTCCGGCTGCCCGAGGACGCCGATTCCCAAGCCATCGGCGCCGAATTCGTCAACGGCGTGTTGACCGTCAGGGTGCCCAAGCACGAAAACGCCCCGAAGACGGTCAAGGAAATCGAGATCAAGACCCACTAGCCGGGCCTTGGCACGGGTCATTCTTGCCGGGCGGTTCGCCCCCCCACTATTGCAAGTCGCCCGGCGGGACGCCCCCTTCCTCTGAACAAGGGGAAGGGGGCACTTGTTTCCAATTGCCAGTACCCACAAGCCGGTTCATGCTTTTCCGGATGCAACCATAATCCGTAAAAGGGGGAGCCATGTCCGTAGAAGCCATCCTGAAGAACAAGGGCAGCAACGTTTTCACCATCCGTCCGGAACACGCGGTGTCCGACGCCGCGGCGCTGATGTCGGCCAAGAAGGTCGGCGTCGCGGTGGTCTGCGATGCCAAGGGCACGCTGGTCGGCGTGGTCTCGGAACGAGACATCGTTTCCGGCATCACCCAGTTCGGCAAAGGCGTCATCGACATGCCGGTGCGCAACATCATGTCCAGCCCGGTGCTGTCGTGCGGTCCGACCGATTCGGTCAAGCACATCATGGAAATCATGACCGAACGGCGCATCCGGCATCTTCCGGTGGTGGACAAGGGCGAGTTGCTGGGCATGGTGTCCATCGGCGACGCGGTGAATTTCCGCCTGCGCGAGGCGCAGATGGAATCGGCGGTCTTGCGCGACATCGCCGTCACCCGCTGACACAGGTGGCCAAAGTGACAAGGCGCGGCCCTGGGGCCGCGCCTTTTCCATGGGCGGATGACATTTTTGTGCACTGCACAAAAAGCACTTGCTTTTACCGGAGGGCTGGGTATTCTGTGCCCATGTTGCACTGCACAACGGCCTTCGGGCGGTTGTCCAACCCAAGACCCAAAGGAAGTTCGCCATGAAGATCGATTCCATCGAAAAGTTCGTTTCCCTGTCCAAGGAAAACGTTGAAGCCCTGGTCAAGAGCGGCACCGTCGCCGTCAAGGGTCTCGAAGACGTGGCCAAGGCGTCGCAGGACTACGTGACCGCCTCGACCGAAAAGGCCAACGCCGCGTTCAAGGCCCTGTTCGCCGTCAAGTCGCCGGCCGAGTTCCTGGAACTGAACTCCAAGCTGGCCCGCGAATCGGTGGAAGGCGCCATCGCCGACAGCCGCAAGTTCGCCGAGCTGACCCAGTCGGTGGTCACCGCCTCGCTGGAACCGATCAGCGCCCGCGTCGCCGCCTTCCAGTCCCTGGTCAAGTCGGCCGCGTAAGCGACGGACCTCGCCGGAGCGGTCCTCTCCTCCCTCCGTTCCGGCTCGCAGGACGCCCGCCCCCCTCCTCCCGGGGCGGGCGTTCGCGCGTTTGCTCCCTGCGGAATTTGTCCCCCCTGGGGATAAGTCCCGTTGACTTTTCAGATCAACACGCGGATATTCGCGCCTTTCCTTTCAACGAGCCGGTGTCGGTCGTCCGTCGTGGGCGAGGGCTCCCGGCTTTCCAGTTGGGGAGGTGTGGTCGTGATTCCAGTCGTCATGCCGACTTACGCGCGGGTCGATGTCGCTTTCGAGCGGGGCGAGGGCGCTTGGTTGTGGACGACGGACGGCCGACGATACCTGGATTTCGGCGCCGGCGTGGCGGTGACCAATTTGGGTCATTGTCATCCCAAGTTGGTGGCGGCGCTGCAGGACCAGGCGGCCAAGCTGTGGCACACCTCGAACCTGTACCGGGTGCCGGGACAGGAAAAGGTGGCGGCCAAGCTGGTGGCCAACACCTTCGCCGACACGGTGTTCTTCTGCAATTCGGGGGCGGAAGCCAACGAATGCGCCATCAAGATGGCGCGGAAGTACCATTACGATTCCGGCGACAAGAACCGCACCGAGATCATCTGCGCCACCGGCGCCTTCCATGGTCGCACCTTGGCCACCATCGCCGCTGGCGGGCAGGAAAAGCACCTGAAGGGCTTCGACCCGCAGATGCCGGGCTTCGTGCACGTGCCCTATGGCAATTTGAACGCGCTGCGTGACGCCATCAGCGAAAAGACCGCCGCCATCCTGGTCGAGCCGGTCCAGGGCGAGGGCGGCATCGTCCCCGGCGATCCCGATTACCTGAAGCGTCTTAGGGCCGCCGCCGACGAATTCGGCCTGCTGCTGATCTTCGACGAAGTGCAGACCGGCATGGGCCGCACCGGCGCCCTGTTCGCCCACCAGGGCATGGGCGTGGCCCCCGACATCATGCCGGTGGCCAAGGGTCTGGGCGGCGGCTTCCCGGTCGGCGCCTGCCTGGCCACCGAAAAGGCTGCCAAGGGCATGGTCGCCGGCGCCCATGGCTCGACCTTCGGCGGCAACCCGCTGGCCATGGCGGTGGCCGAAACCGTGCTGGACGTCATGCTGGAGCCCGGCTTCATGGACGCGGTCAAGGCCAAGGCGGCCAAGCTGCGCCAGGGGCTGGACGCCATCGCCGCCCGCCATGGCGCGGTGATCGAACAGGTGCGCGGCCTGGGTCTGATGATCGGCCTGAAGGCCCGCATCCCCAATACCGAATTGCAGGCGCGTCTGCTGGCCAACGGCCTGTTGACCGTGGGCGCCGGCGACAACGTGGTGCGGCTGCTACCGCCTTTGATCATCGGCGATGCCGAGATCGCCGAGGCGCTGGCCATCATCGACCGCACCTGTCAAGAGGTGACGCCATGACCGTCAATCCGGGCCGCACCCGGGCCGGCCAGACCCGGCATTTCCTGGATCTGGACCGTTTCGACACCGAGACCTTGCGCCGCATCCTGGACCTGGGCGCCGCCTACAAGCGCGGCGACCAACCCTTTGGCAGTCCCAAGCCGCTGTCCGGCCGGGTGCTGGCGATGATCTTCGAAAAGCCGTCCACCCGCACCCGCGTGTCGTTCGAGACCGGCATGAAGCAATTGGGCGGCGACACCATCGTGCTGTCCAAGGGCGACACCCAACTGGGCCGTGGCGAGACCATCGCCGACACCGCGCGGGTGCTGTCGCGCTATGTGGACGCCATCATGATCCGCACCGACGATCCCGACAAGCTGGCGCAATTGTCCGAATACGCCACCGTTCCGGTGATCAACGGCCTGACCGACGACACCCATCCCTGCCAGGTGATGGCCGACATCATGACCTTCCACGAACATCGCGGTTCGCTGGACGGCAAGGTGGTGGCCTGGGTGGGGGACGGCAACAACGTGGCCGCCAGCTGGATTCAGGCCGCCGGGCATTTCAACTTCGAGATGCGGCTGGCCTGCCCGGCCGAGTTGATGCCCGATTCCCAGGCGGTGGACTGGGCCCGCGCCCAAGGCGCCAAGGTGTCCTTGGGCAGCGATCCGGCGGTGGCGGTGGCCGGCAGCCATCTGGTGATGACCGACACCTGGGTCTCCATGGGCTGCACCGACACCAACCGCCACGCGCTTTTGGCGCCCTATCAGGTCAATGACGCGCTGATGGCCAAGGCCGCCCCGGACGCGCTGTTCATGCATTGCCTGCCGGCGCACCGGGGCGAGGAAGTCACCGATTCGGTGATGGACGGGGCGCAGTCGGTGGTGTGGGACGAAGCGGAAAACCGCCTGCACGTGCAAAAGGGCATCCTGTCCTGGTGTCTGCTGTGAGCGTGAACGCATCCGTGCCCGCCGACGACGTCATCATCCCGTTCCAAATGGCCAGCGGCCTGGTGCGCGGCCGCCTGGTGCGGCTGGGCGCCGCCGTCGATGGCGTGGTGGACGGCCACGATTACCCGCCGCGTGTCGGGGCGCTTTTGGCCGAGACCCTGGCCTTGGCCGGCGTGTTGGCCGGCTCGCTGAAATATGACGGCGTCTTCACCTTGCAGGCCCAGGGACAGGGGCCGGTGTCGCTGGTGGTGGCCGACATCACCAGCGATGGGGCCCTGCGCGGCTATGCCCGTTTCGACGCCGACAAGGTGGCCGCCGCCGCCGAAGGGGCGCCGGTGCCCACCTTGCTGGGAACCGGCTATCTGGCCTTCACCGTCGACCAGGGGCTGAAGGTGGAACGCTACCAAGGCATCGTCGACTTGACCGGCGACAC
>JAIWOG010000295.1 GCA_020217035.1 Magnetospirillum sp.
CCTGGCCGATTGTGCCCAGACTTATTTCAGCCAATCCGAACAGTTGGAGACCAAGGTCGCCCTGGTGTCGTCGCCGCCGGCCGAAGGGCATGGCTGGCGGGCGGCGGCGCTGATGATCCAGCGCATGCCGGCCAACCAGGCGGGCGCCCCCATCCTGACCAGCGACGATTCCGACGACGCCTGGCGCACGGCTTGCGTGCTGATGGCCAGCGTCACTGCAGCGGAAATGCTGTCGGCGGACCTGGCCGGCGAGACCTTGCTGCACCGGCTGTTCCACGCCGAAGCCCTGACCCAGTGGGAACCCAAGGCCCTGGAAGCCCGCTGCCGCTGTTCCGAACAGGCGGTGACACGCATGCTGCGATCCATCCCGCGGGCCGAGATCGAGGAACTCAAGGACGACAGCGGCAAGGTGTCCATCACCTGCGAATTCTGCCGCACCACCTATGCCTTTGGTGATGCGGAACTGGAAAATGCCTATAACCCGCCGACCAAGTCGTCGTCCAAGGCTTGACGCCGGCTTTCGCAGCGCCACAATAGGGCGACGTCTTCAAGGAAACGGGAATCCGCCATGTCCTTCCGCCTTTCCCGCCTGATGCTGGTCCTGGCCGGCGCCCTGGCCCTGGCCGCCTGCGAAGCCCAGCCGGTGGCGCAAAAGCTGCCCGAGCTGAGCTTCGCCGACAAGCGGCCGTTCCAGCTGAATGTCGGCCAGTTGGAAATCGTGCCGGAATACCAGCCCACCGGCCGCAAGCCCAATGTCGAACACCTGATGCCGCTGTCGCCGGAAAACGCCACCGTGCGCTGGGCCCAGGACCGTCTGCGTCCCATGGGCAAGTCGGGCTTCGCCCGGGTGCTGATCAAGGACGCCAAGGTGGTGGAAGTGCCGCTTTCCACCGACAAGGGCTTCACCGGCATGTTCAAGGATCAGCAATCGGAACGCTATGACGGCAGCCTGGACGTGGCCATCCAGATTCTGGACGAACGCCACTTCCCCATCGCCGACGTGGTGGCCCGCGCCACCCGCAGCCATACCGTGGCCGAAGGGGCGACCTTGAACGAACGCGACAAGGTCATGTTCGAACTGTCGGAAGGTCTGATCCGCGACATCGACTCGCAGATGGAAAGCTTGGTGCGCACCTATCTGTCGCGCTGGGTGATGAATTAGGGCCGAGTGCCCAAGCCAAGAAAAGGGGGCGATGACGCCCCCTTTTTTAATCCTTCCGGTGCGGCATCCGTGACGGGGTGCCGTCGGGCAGGGTGAAGGGGAACAGCCCGACCTTGAAGCTTTCGGTCATGTGCCGGGCGCGGGCCAGGGCGTTTTGCGCTTCCATCGGCGTCAGCACCTCGTTCACCGCCTGGGTGAAGCATGCCAGCCAGGCGCCGAAGGCATCTGGGCCGAAATCCAGATGCATGTGCACCGGGAAGGGATGACCCTTGTAGCGGCCGGTGCCGTAAAGGGCGTGTGACCAGAAATCCGCCACCACCTTGAAATGGTCGGGAAAGTTGGTGATGGCCTTGGCGAAGACCGGCGCCAGGATGGGATCGGCGTTGCCCAATTCGTAGAAGCGCACCACCATGCGGGTGATGCGGTCCTCGCGTTCGTCCTGGTCCATCCGCCCCTCCAATAACCTTAAAAATAATAAGTCATTATTGCATCGCGGAAGGCCGGTTTACAACGGCGCGACGTCGCCCAGGGCTTCACGTTCCAGGAAGGCGTTGGCGAAATCCTGCACCCGACCTTCGCCGATGGCCTGACGCAGCCCCTTCATCAGGTCCTGGTAGAATTGGATGTTGTGCCAGGTCAGCAGCATCGGCCCCAAAATCTCTTCCGAGCGGATCAGATGGTGCAGATAGGCGCGGCTGTATTGGCGGCAGGCCGGGCAGGAACATTGCTCGTCCAGCGGTCGCTTGTCGTCCTGGTGCCGGGCGTTGCGCAGGTTCACCGTGCCGCGTCGGGTGAAGCCTTGGGCGGTGCGGCCCGAACGCGTCGGCATGACGCAGTCGAACATGTCCACACCGCGCAGCACGGCGCCGACGATGTCGGACGGCTTGCCCACCCCCATCAGGTAACGGGGGCGGTCGGCGGGCAGCATCGGCGTGGTGAAGTCCAAGGTGGCGAACATCAGTTCCTGGCCTTCGCCCACCGCCAGACCGCCGATGGCATAGCCGTCGAAGCCGATGGTTTGCAGCGCCTTGGCCGATTCTTCCCGCAGGTCGCGATAAATGCCGCCCTGGACGATGCCGAACAGGCCATAGCCGTCGCGTTGCACGAAGGCATCCTTGGAACGCTGCGCCCAGCGCATGGACAGGCGCATGGACTCCGCCGCCTGCGCCTCGGTGGCTGGAAACGGCGTGCATTCATCGAAGGCCATGGTGATGTCGGCATCCAGCAGATGCTGGATCTGCATGGACCGTTCCGGGGTCAGCATGTGGCGCGAGCCGTCGATGTGCGACTGGAAGGCGACGCCTTCCTCGGTCATCTTGCGCAGCTTCGCCAGGCTCATCACCTGGAAGCCGCCGGAATCGGTGAGGATCGGGCCTTTCCACTGCATGAATTCATGCAATCCACCCAAACGGCCCACCCGCTCGGCGCCGGGGCGCAGCATCAGGTGATAGGTGTTGCCCAAAATGGTCTGGGCGCCGGTGGCGGCGACGCTTTCGGGCATCATCGCCTTGACCGTGCCGGCGGTGCCCACCGGCATGAAGGCCGGGGTGTCCATGGGGCCGTGGGCGGTCGTCACCGTGCCCAGACGGGCGGCGCCGTCGGTGGCGTGGACTTGGAAACCGAACTGGGTCACGACGCGTCCTTTCGTTCCAGCAGGCAGGCATCGCCATAGGAATAGAAACGATAGCCTGCGCCCATGGCGTGGGCATAAGCCGCCTGCATGCGTTCCAGACCGGTGAAGGCGGAGACCAGCATGAACAGGGTCGACTTGGGCAGGTGGAAATTGGTCATCAGCACGTCCACCAGCTTGAAGCGGTAGCCGGGGGTGATGAAGATGTCGGTGGCGCCGTCGAAGGGGCGCAGCAATCCATCTTCGCCGGTGGCGCTTTCCAGCAGCCGCAAGCTGGTTGTGCCCACCGCCACCACCCGGCCGCCCGCCGCCTTGGCGCGGTTGACCAGATCGGCGGTCTGGGCGGTCACCACGCCGCGTTCCGAGTGCATGCGGTGGTCGCGGGTGTCGTCGACCTTGACCGGCAGGAAAGTTCCGGCCCCCACATGCAAGGTCAGGGTGGCGCGGGTCACCCCCACAGCAGCGATGGCGGCCAGCAGGTCAGGGGTGAAATGCAGCCCGGCGGTGGGGGCGGCCACCGCGCCCTTCTCGCGGGCGAACAGGGTCTGATAATCGTCACGGTCGCGCTCGTCCGCCTCGCCCTTGCGGATATAGGGCGGCAACGGCAGCTTGCCGTAAGCGTCCAACGCCAGCATCAGCGCGTCGCCACCACGGTCGAAGCGCAGGATGACCTCGCCGGCTTCGCCCTTTTCCGCCACTTCGGCGCTGAAGTCGTCGGCGAAGCGCACCACGTCGCCGGGGCGCAGCTTCTTGGCCGGGCGGGCGAAGGCTTTCCACGAATCCAGGCTGGTGCGTTCGTGCAGGGTCAGCTCGATCCCGGCTTCGCCGCGCTTGCCGAACAACCGGGCCGGGATGACCCGGGTGTCGTTGCTGACCAGGATGTCGCCGGGGCGCAGGAAACGCGGCAGGTCGCGCACGCGGGCATCGTCCAGTCCGGCCGCCATCACGTGCAGCAGACGGGCGGAATCGCGGGGCACCACGGGCCGTTCGGCGATCAGGTCGCGCGGCAGTTCGAAATCGAAGAGGTTGACGTCCATGGCGGCGGGTTTAGGGTGGATTGCCCCACCGCGTCAACCCTTGCAACGAGCTTTCATCCATGGATTTGTTCCCCCCCATCGAAGCCCATGCCAGCGGCATGCTGGACGTGGGCGACGGACACAGCCTTTACTGGGAGGTGTCGGGCAATCCCACCGGCACGACAGTGCTGTTCGTCCATGGCGGTCCGGGCTCGGGTTCGGCGCCGGCCTATCGCCGCTATTTCGACCCCGCCTATTGGCGCATCGTGCTGTTCGACCAGCGCGGTTGCGGGCGGTCCATCCCCAACGCCGAGACGCGGGCCAACACCACCGGCCATCTGGTCGCCGACATGGAATTGCTGCGCCAACACCTGGCGGTGGACAAATGGCTGCTGTTCGGCGGCTCGTGGGGCAGCACCCTGTCCCTGGCCTATGGCCAGGCCCATCCCGAACGGGTGTTGGGATTCGTGCTGCGCGGCATCTTCCTGTTCCGCCCCATCGAAACCGAGTGGTTCCTGCACGGCATGGGAACCTTCTTCCCCGAGGCCCATCGCCGTTTCCGCGACCATGTGAACGGCGAAAGCGCCGACTTGCTGGCGGCCTACCACCGCCGGCTGATGAACCCGGACCCGGCGGTCCACCTGCCGGCGGCGCGGGTGTGGTGCGCCTATGAAGAAGCCTGCGCCCGGTTGGTGCCGCGCGACACCCCCAGCGAGATGGATGCCGAGGCGGTCCTGTCGCTGGCCCGCATGGAATGCCATTACATGGCCCATGGCGGCTTCATGAAACCGGGACAGTTGCTGGCCGGCATGGACCGTATCCGCCATCTTCCCGCCCATCTGGTGCAGGGGCGCTACGACGTGGTGTGCCCGCCGGTGACCGCCGACGAACTGGCCCGGCAATGGCCCGGCGCCCGTCTGGACATGGTGGCCGATGCCGGCCATTCGGCCATGGAGCCTGGCGCCCGGCGCGCCTTGGTGGCGGCGGTGCACGGCTTCCAACTGCGCCTGGGGTGATTATGCCCTTTGACACAGGGTGGTTAAGCCTTCGTCACTTTTCGACACAACGAATTTCATATCGCGGGTGGCTGATGGTGTGCACATACGCACAATAAGGGGAAGGAAGTCATTAGGATTAAAGGGGGTAATCCCATGTCCGTCGCTCTTGCTGAAATCCGCCCGGCCACGCCGTTGCGCTACAAGGTCAGCGACCCCTTCGTCGCCGACGTCATCACCCTGGTCGCCGCCGAGTTCGGTCTGACCGAACGCGAGATGATGGTGCATTCCCGCGACCATCGCCTGTGGAAGCCGCGCATGGCCGCCATGTATTACTCGCGCCTTTTGACTTCGTGCTCGCTGCCCGAACTCGGCCGGGTGTTCGGCGGTCGCAGCCACACCACCGTGCTGCGGGCCTTCCGCCGTTGCCGCGAGATGATCGACAGCGACGAAGTGTGGGCCGCCCGCATGGACCGCCTGCTGGTCAAGCTGGTGGAAAAGATCGTCGCCCCCAAGGCGTAAGCATGCTCGGGCCACTGTCTTCGCCATTTGACGCGGCGGCCCGAAAATGCTCCATTTTGATCAACAATGGAGCGCATAGCCGGGGGTGACATGGCGCGGATAGCCGTTGTCGAGGACGAGGCCTCTTTGCGGGCCGACGTGGTCGAATACCTGACCGCCTGCGGACACGCGGTGGTGGGCTGCGAGGACGGCGTGGCCCTGGACCGTGCACTGGCCGAACGACCGGCCGATCTGGTCATCCTGGACATCAACCTGCCCGGCGAGGACGGTTTTTCCATCGCCAAGCGGCTGCGTGACGGCTCGGACGTGGGCATCATCATGTTGACCGCGCGCGGCGTGAACGTCGACCGGGTGGTGGGGCTGGAAATCGGCGCCGACGTCTATCTGGTCAAGCCGGTGGAACTGCGCGAACTGGAAGCCCAGGTGCGCTCGCTGTCGCGCCGGCTGACCGGCGTGGCGGCCGCCGCCGCGTCCGCTGTCGACGTCGGCGCTTCCGGCGACACTTCGTCTCATTGGGTTTACGACCAGTTGGCCTGGGCCTTGGTGTCGCCGGACGGCGGCACGGCCAAGTTGACCGCCAACGAACGGGTTTTCGTGTCGTTGCTGGTGGAGCGCCCGGGCGAGCCGGTGTCGCGGGCGGCCATCTTCAAGGCATTGGGCAAACGGGAATGGGACGCGGGCGACCGTTCGGTGGATTCCATGGTGCGCCGCCTTCGGGCCAAGGGGGCGGAAGCCCTGGGGCGCGAGTTGCCCATCGAGGCGGTGCACGGCACCGGCTACGCCTTCACCGCGCCGGTGACGGTCAAGCAAGGGGGCTGATCCATGGCTTCGTCGGGGCCTTTAAGGCTGCGCGCCAGGAAAAGCGCCGCCGACGCGCCGCCACCATGGCGAGTTCTGGTGGTGGACGACGACGAGCAGGTCCACGCCATGACCCAGGTGCTGTTGCGCGACTTCAGTTTCGAAGGGCGCGGCTTCCAGATGATTTCGGCCCGTTCGGCGGCCGAGGCGGTGGACGTCCTGCGCCGTGATCCAGCCATTCCGGTGGCCTTGCTGGACGTGGTGATGGAAAGCCCCGATTCCGGCCTGCGTCTGGTGCGCCAGGTGCGGGACGAACTGGATAACCACGACATCCGCATCATCCTGCGCACCGGCCAGCCCGGCGAAGCCCCCGAACGCGACGTGGTGGTCGGCTACGACGTCAACGACTACAAGTCGAAAAGCGAGTTGACGGCGCAAAAGCTGTTCACCGCCCTGGTCGGCGCACTCAGGGCTTGGCGCGACATCGACACCATCAACCGCCTGAACCGCCAGTTGGTCGATGTCAACGAGCAGTTGGAAATGAAGGTGGCCGAGCGCACCGCCGAATTGCTGGAAAGCCACGCCGCGCTGACCCGGGCCAAGGAACGCGCCGAGGTGGCGCTGGAACGGGAAACCTCGGCCAAGGGGCAGTTGCGGCAGTTCCTGTCCATGGTCAGCCACGAATTCCGCACCCCTTTGGCGATCATCGATTCGGCGGCGCAGATGCTGATGATGCGCGCCACCAAGGTGGATTCCGGCATGTTGAGCCGGCTGGAAACCATCCGTGGCGCCGTTGGCCGACTGATCGAGCTGATCGGCACCTGCCTGGCCGACGAACAGTTGGAAACCGGCCACATGATCGTCCAGGAACGGGTGCTGGACCTGGCGCCCATCCTGCGGGCGGCGGTGGCCCATCATCAGGCGGCGTCGGGCGGTCGGCTGATCGAGCTGGACATGGGGCGCACCACTCAGGTGTGGGGCGATCCCAACCTGTTGCCGCTGGTGGTCAACAACTTGCTGTCCAACGCGCTGAAATATTCCAAGGATTCTCCGGTCTCGGTGCGGTTGCGGGCCAGCCATGGCGGCGTCGCCCTGTCGGTGCGCGACCATGGCATCGGCATTCCCGTCGCCGATCAGGGCCGCATCTTCGAGCGTTTCTATCGGGCCGGCAACGCACACAAATTGTCCGGCTCGGGCATCGGCCTGCACATGGTCAAGCAGATCGTCGATCTGCACGGCGGCTCCATCGCCCTGGAAAGCGCCGAGAACCAAGGGACGTTGGTCACCGTGCATTTGCGGACGCCGCCGCGGGATCATTGAAAGGTGACGGGAACGCCGGCTTGAGCCGGCGTTCCCAGGTTGCTACTGTGTTTGAACCGATGGCGAAGGCACAAGGCCAGTGGCTGGCAGGCGGACGCCGAGTGGGATTTGGGGAATTCGAATGCTGGCAAAGCAATTTCGGGCTTTCAAGTCGACCCTGGACGAACGGGGGATCATCTTCTCGTTCTCGGGCTATCTGTCCGAAGGGATCCTTTATTCCCTGGGGGACGCGCTCAGGCAGAAGATGGCGCTGGAAGACACCGACGTCACCACCATCAAGAAGGTGTTCTCGGTGTTCGTCGAGCAGTCGCAGAACATCATCCGCTATTCCGCCGACAAGGTGCAGGGGACGCTGGGCAAGGCCGTCGAGCTGTCGTCCGGCATGGTCACCATCGGCTCGGAAAACGGCCAGTTCTTCATCGTCTGCGGCAACATCATCCTGGAAGAGGACATGGCCAAGCTGAAAGGCCGGCTGGAAACCTTGCGGGCCATGGCGCCGGACGAGATCAAGGCCTATTACAAGGAGCAACTGCGCGAGCCGCCCGACGAAGGCAGCCGCGGCGCCACCATCGGCCTGATCGAGATCGCCCGACGCGCCAGCGCCCCCATCGAGTTCGACTTCGACCGTATCGACGCAGAGCGGCATTTCTTCTGCCTCAAAGTTTCCATCTGAGGGGTCCATGGACAATCTGTTTATCGCTGCCACCGAGCGCTCGCCCGAGGTCGCCTTCGACGCTGCCGCCGGAACCCTGCGAATCAAGGGGGAATCCTATCCCGAGGACGCCTCCCAGGTGTTCGGCCCCATCTTCAACGTGTTGCAGGATTATCTGGGCCAGGCCGACGGCAACGGGCTGAAGGTGGATTTCGAGCTGATCTACTTCAATTCGTCTTCGGCCAAGGCGTTGATGAACATGTTCCAGATGCTGGAAAACGCCACCGATGTCGACATTGTCGTCAACTGGCAGTTCATGGCCGACGACGAGACCATGAAGGAATTCGGCGAGGACTTTTCCGAAGACCTGGAACACGTGACCTTCAATCTGGTGCCGGTGTCCTGATCCGGCCATGAGCGAGGGGACGGGCAAGGGCGGGTTCAGTCTTTTCGACGCCGAAGAGCGGATACTCGACGGTGCCCGGCGTCTCTTGGACCGGATGAAGGACGGCGATCCGGACTTGCTGGCGGAAGTGGGCGTGTTGGCCGACGCTTATTCCCGTTCGGTGCGCGAACAGCGCCGGCTGGTGAAGGTCAGCGACCGTCTGCAAAACCAGATGACCCAGTTGAACCAGGAACTGGCCCGTCGCCGCGCCGAGGCGGAAGAGGCGCTGGAACAATTGCGGCAAGCCCAGGAAACCCTGGTGCAGACCGAAAAGCTGGCCAGCTTGGGCGCCTTGGTGGGCGGCGTCGCCCACGAGATCAACACCCCCGTCGGCATCGCCCTTTCCTGTGCCTCGCATCTGGACGATTCCACCAAGGCCATCCGTGCCCTGTTCGAAGCCGACGACGTGGGAGTCGACGATTTCGAACGCTACATGGACACCGCCGCCGACACCGCCAAGCTGATCGTCGCCAATTGCGAACGGGCCGCCGATTTGATCCGCAGCTTCAAGCAGGTGGCGGTGGACCGCACATCGTCGGAACGGCGGGTCTTCCGCCTGGCCGACACCATCACCGAGACGGTGACGTCGCTGCGTCCCAACCTGCGGCAAGGCGGACACGAGATCGAAATCGCCTGTCCCGCCGATCTCGAGGTGGATGGCTATCCCGGTGTCATCTCGCAGATTCTGACCAATTTCGTAATGAACTCCCTGACCCATGGTTATGCCGACGGCCGTCGCGGCCGCTTGCACGTCGAAGCCGATAGGGGGGAAAACGACCATGTCCGCCTGCGTTATCGCGACGACGGTCAGGGCATTTCCGAGGAATACCGCAACCGCGTCTTCGACCCGTTCTTCACCACTCGGCGGGGCAGCGGCGGCAGCGGCCTGGGCCTGCACATCGTCTTCAACCTGGTGACCGGCCCGTTGGGTGGCAGCGTGGTGCTGGAAAACACCCCATCCGCCGGCGCCTCCTTCCTGTTGGAGTTTCCGCGCGTCGCGCCGTGACGCCAAGCGGGTGGCACGCCAATCCTTTGCCATGCTACGCTGAGCGAAGGTATTGCCGGCTTTTTCCTTCGACTGGCCGCGAGGTTCAGGTGCCGTTGCGCGTTTCTCCCCTTCATGGCCCGTTGACCGAGGACTTCGTCACCCAGGCCGTGGCCGGTTTGGCCGGCACGCCGGGCGGGGTGGTGGCCCTGCTGCCCGAGGCCGAACAGTCGCGGCTGCCGGTCCTGCAAGCGTGTTGCCGGCGTCTGGGGGTGCCGTTGGTTGGCGGGGTGTTCCCGTCCCTGATCGTCGATGGGCAGGAACGACGCCAGGGCGTGTGGTTGCTGCGTTTCGACATCATGCCGCCGGTGCGGCTGGAATCGGGCGGGGACGACGGCTGGCTGGGTGGCCTGCCCGACTGGGTGGGCGCAACCGGTTGGGTCGAGCCGACGCTGTTCAGCGTTTTCGACGCCTGCCTGCCCAATCTCTACTTCTTATTGCGCCGGATGGGCGACATCTTGGATGACCAGGTGGCGTATGCCGGGGCCAATGCCGGCAGCGAAACCTTCCAGCCCATGGCCTGTCTGTTCGACGCTGAACGCGTCGTCGGCCAATCGGTGTTGCTGATGCTGTTGCCGCCCGGCGACGGCGTGGCGGTCGAGCACGGCTATGGCATGCCCAAGCGGATTTTGCGCATCACCGGGGCCGAGGGCAACCGCATCGCGGCGCTGGACGACCAGCCGGCCCTCCAGGTCTATGCCGCCGCCTTGGCCGAGGATTACGGCATCGCCCTTTCACCGGACAACTTCTACCAGCACGCCGTGCATTACCCCTTCGCCGTGCTGGCCGACGATTCGCTGATCCAGGTGCGCATTCCGGTGGCCGTGGACGAGGCAGGCGGCATGCATTGCGTGGGAGAGGTCCCCCAAGGCGGGCTGGTGGTCATCATCGAGGCCCCGGATGTGGGGGAAAGCGATTGCATTCCCCGTCTGGCCGGGCTTCTGGGGCAAGGTGCGGCGCCGCTGCTGACCTTTTACTGCGCCGGCCGCCGCCTGCATCTGGGAGAGGACAAGGCGGCTCGGGAAATGGCGGATCTGGCGCGGCGGAGCGGCACCACCACCTTGTTGGGTGCGCTCTCCCTGGGTGAGGTTTCCACCGACGGCCAGGGGCGTCCCGCCTTCCACAACGCCGCCCTGGTCTGCCTGCGCCTTCAGGATTCCTGAATTTCCCGGCGCACCACCATGCGGTCGTCGCCGCAGACCACGCAGACCGGGTCATAGGCGTTCAGCAGCGGCTCCATCCACCACGACCCCGGTTCCTCGGCCAGGGAATCGGGGCGGTCGGGGTCCACATGGATGACGACGGAGGTGTGTTCCTCGTTGAAGCTGACCACCACGCCGCAGCGGTCGGGGCGCATTTCCTCGGGGAAGCCCGGCTCCATCAGCCAGAAACACTGGAAGTTGCGGCACGATTGCGGCCGCGTCAGATGAACGGCGCAGCCCTGTTCGGTGCAATGTTCGCACCATTGGCTGGTGGGCTTGCCGGTCTCGGGGACGGCGAAGAACCAGCAGCAGATGGTGCATTCCCCGCAAGTGCGTTCGCTCATGGTTTCAGTCCAATTGCAGGGCGATGGCCTTCAGATAGGCGCTTTCCGGCAGATGTGGGTGCAGCGGGTGGTCGGGGCCGGCGCCGGCGACGCGTAGGATGCGGCCCGACCGCCCGGCCTGGGCCAGGCCGTGGGCGATTTCCTCGGCGAACGTCTCGGCCGGCATGTGGTGCGAGCACGAGGCGCACAGCAGGAAGCCGCCGGCTTCCACCAGTGGTGCCGCCAGCCGCGCCATCTTGCGATAGCCCTTGGCCCCGGTGGCCACGTCCCTCCTGGACTTGACGAAGGCGGGCGGGTCGACCACCACCACGCCGAAACGCTCGCCGGCGGCGTCCAGGCGGGCCATTTCGGCGAATGCCTCGGCCCGGACGGTGGAGAGCGGCACATTGTTCAGCTCGGCGGCCTTGGCCGCCAGCGCCAGGGATTGTTCCGAACGGTCCACCGCCACCACCTCGGCGGCCCCGGCCAGGGCGGCCTGGACGGCGAAGCCGCCGGCATAGGTGTAGACGTCCAGCATGCGCTTTCCCTGGGCCAGCCGCGCCATGAAGGCGCGGTTGTCACGCTGGTCATAGAACCAGCCGGTCTTCTGGCCTTCCGTCAAGTCAGCGACGAAACGGGCGCCGTTCTCCATTAATTCCACCGTGCCATCCAACTGACCCAGCGCCACCTTGTGTTCCAGGGGCAAGCCTTCCAGGGTGCGCACCGGGGAATCGTTCTTCAACACCACGGCGCGGGGCTTGAACACCGTGTCGGCGGCTTCCAGCAGCAGGGGGGTCAACGCCTCCATGCCGGCGGTGTTGACTTGCAACGCCAGCACGTCGCCATAGCGATCGACGATCAGGCCGGGCAGGTTGTCGGCCTCGGAATGGACCAGTCGGTAATGGGGGGTGGGGAACAAAAGGTCGCGCAAGCTCCGGGCGGCTTCCAGGCGGCGGGCCAGGAAGCCGGCGTCGATCACCTCGTCCCAGCGCCGCGACAACACCCGGGCGGCGATCAGCGAATGGGGGTTGAAGCTGGCCACCCCCAGCTTCTCGTCGCCGGCGTCCATCAGCGTCACCAAGGTGCCGGCGGGCAACGCCTTCAACTCGGCGCTCATCTCGACTTCGTTGGAAAACACCCAAGGATGGCCCGAACGGAAGCGGCGGGCACGGCCCTTGGCGAAGCGCAGGATGGGGCGGGAAGACGGCGTCTGGTTCATTAGTATGACTCGCGTGGGGCGGCGGATGAGGGGGAATAAAGCCCGGAAGTGCTAGGGAAGCCAGGAAAAATTTAGAGTTTTTGATATGGATCAATGGCCGATGCTAACCTTACGGTCATAGTGCGGCGACTCGAAGGACTGACCGCCCGGCCGTTCCGGCTTACGGGGGAATGCGTTCGCATTGGAATGGCGGGTGCTTTCGAGTTGACCCTTTCCCGGTCGAAACAGGAGTTCGGCATGAGCACCAACACCGACGCCACCGTCTACAACGAAGACGTGGTGAAGAAGTTCGTCCTTGCGGCGATTTTCTGGGGTGTGGTTGGCTTTCTGGCTGGCGACTTCATCGCCTGGCAGTTGGCCTTCCCCGCCCTGAACCTGGACCTGGAGTGGACCACCTTCGGTCGTCTGCGTCCGGTTCACACCTCCGCCGTCATCTTCGCCTTCGGCGGCAACATTCTTTTCTGCACCTCGCTGTACGTCGTGCAGCGTACCTGCCGCGCCAGCCTGTTCGGCGGCTCGGGCTTCGGCACCTTCGTGTTCTGGAACTTCCAGGCGCTGATCGTTGTCGCCGCGTTGACCTATGTCCTCGGGTTCTCCCAGGGCCAGGAATACGCCGAGCCGGAATGGTGGGTCGACCTGTGGCTGACCGTGATCTGGGTCTGCTATCTGATCATTTTCGCCGGCACCATCATGAAGCGTAAGGAACCCCACATCTATGTGGCCAACTGGTTCTTCTTCGCCATGATCCTGACGGTGGCCATGCTGCATCTGGGTAACAACCTGGCTGTCCCGGCTGGCTTCTTCGGCGGCGACTGGATGAAGTCGTACAACATCTTTGGCGGCGTGCAGAACGCCATGACCCAATGGTGGTACGGCCACAACGCGGTGGGCTTCTTCCTGACCGCCGGCTTCCTGGGCATCATGTACTACTTCGTGCCCAAGCGCGCCGAACGTCCGGTCTATTCGTACCGTCTGTCCATCGTGCACTTCTGGGCGCTGATCTTCCTCTACATCTGGGCTGGTCCGCACCATCTGCATTACACCGCTCTGCCGGATTGGGCCCAGACCCTGGGCGCCACCTTCTCGGTGATGCTGTGGATGCCGTCCTGGGGTGGCATGATCAACGGCCTGATGACCCTGTCGGGTGCCTGGGACAAGCTGCGCACCGACCCGGTGATGCGTTTCCTGGTGTCCTCGGTGGCCTT
>JAIWOG010000296.1 GCA_020217035.1 Magnetospirillum sp.
CGCCGCATCGGCGTGCTGACCCAGTACAAGGCGCACAGCCTGATCCAGCACATCCAGCGCGGCTGGGGCTTCCTGCGCGGCGAGTTCAACGAATTCATCGAATTGCTGCCGGCCCAGCAGCGCACCGACGGCGAAGCCTGGTACAAGGGCACCGCCGACGCGGTCTTCCAGAACCTGGACATCATCCGCGCCCACGGCCCGGAATTCGTGCTGATCCTGGCCGGCGACCACGTCTACAAGATGGATTACGGCAAGATGCTGGCCCACCATCTGGCCGAGGGCGCCGACGTCACCGTGGCCTGCCTGGAAGTGCCGCTGGAAGACGCCAAGGGCTTCGGCGTCATGGCGGTGGACGACGCCGACAACGTGGTCCGCTTCGACGAGAAGCCGGCCAATCCCCAGCCCATCCCCGGCCGCGACGACGTCGCCCTGGCCAGCATGGGCATCTACATGTTCAACGCCCAGTTCCTGTACGACCAATTGAAGATCGACGCGGACCAAACAGGCAGCGAGAACGATTTCGGCAAGAACATCATCCCGTCCTTGATCGGCAAGGCCAAGGTGCTGGCCCACCGCTTCGGCCATTCCTGCGTCATGCACGAAGGCGCACGCGAACATTACTGGCGCGACGTCGGCACCGTGGATGCCTATTGGGAAGCCAACATCGACCTGACCACGGTGACGCCGTCCTTGAACATCTATGACGATTCCTGGCCGATCTGGACCTATCAGGCCCAGTTGCCGCCGGCCAAGTTCGTCTTCGATTCCGATACGCGGCGCGGCATGGCCGTCGATTCCATGGTGTCGGGCGGCTGCATCATCTCGGGCGCGGTGGTGCGCCGCTCGCTGCTTTATTCCAATGTCCGGGTCAATTCCTATTGCCTGGTGGAAGATTCGGTGGTGCTGCCCGATTGCGACATCGGACGCCACGCCAAATTGAAGAAGTGTATCGTCGACCAGGGCTGCGTCATCCCCCCCGGACTGGTGGTGGGCGAGGATGCGGCACTGGATGCCAGGCGCTTCTACCGCTCGGAAAAGGGCATCACCCTGATCACCGCCGACATGCTGAAGCAGTTGGAGAACTGATGGCATCCCCCGCCGCCTTCGTCGGCGGCGCCGTCATCGGTGCCCTGGGCGGGCTGATCGGTCTGGGCGGCGCCGAGTTCCGACTGCCGCTGCTGATCGGCCTGTTCCGCTTCGCCGCCCTGGAAGCAGTGATCCTGAACAAGGCCATGAGTTTGGTGGTCGTCGCCTCGGCCCTGCCCTTCCGCGCCACCGCCGTGCCCTGGCAACAGGTCGCGGCCCATTGGCCGGTGATCGTCAACCTGCTGGCCGGGTCCATGCTGGGGGCGTGGCTGGGCGCCGGCTGGGCCATCCGTCTGCGTTCGGACCGGCTTTACAAAGTCATCGCCATCCTGTTGTTGGTCATCGCCGCCGTGCTGTGGCTGGGCCATGACAGCACCAGCGCCGCGCCCCCCTTGGACGGTATCGCCCTTTACGGCGCCGGCATTGCCGCCGGCTTGGTCATCGGCATCTTCGCGTCATTGCTGGGGGTGGCGGGCGGCGAAATGCTGATCCCCACATTGGTGCTGCTGTTCGGCGCCGACATCAAACTGGCCGGCAGCCTGTCACTGGCGGTCAGCCTGCCGACCATGATCGTCGGCTTCGCCCGCTACAGCCGCGACCAAAGCTTTTCCGTGCTGAAGGCCAACAAGCGCTTCGTGCTGGTGATGGCGGCGGGGTCGTTGGTTGGCGCCTATGCCGGCGCCCAAGCCCTGGGACTGGTCCCCAACGCCGTCTTGATACCGGCCTTGGCGGCCATTCTGGTGCTGTCGGCCATCAAGGTGTGGCGGCACGCCTGATCACTTTCCCTTGCGTTCCTTTTCCACCCGCCGCCAGTTGGCGACGTTGGCGTTGTGTTCGTCCAGCGACTTGGCGAAGCGGTGGCCGCCCGATCCATCGGCGACGAAGTAAAGGGCGTCGGTCCTGGCCGGGTTCAGCACCGCTTCCAGGCTGGCGCGGCCGGGATTGGCGATGGGGGTCTTAGGCAGCCGGTCGATCACATAGGTGTTCCAGGCGTGGGGCTTTTCCAAATCGGCACGGGTCAGCGGCCGGTCCAGCACGCCCATGCCGTCGGACAGGCCATAGATCACCGTCGGGTCCGATTGCAGCCGCATCCCCAGGCGCAAACGGTTGACGAAGACGCCGGCCACCATGGGCCGTTCGGCCTTGAGCCCGGTTTCGCGTTCCACCACCGACGCCAGGATCAGCGCTTCCTCGGGGGATTTCAGCGGCAGGTCTGGTGCCCGCTTGGCCCACAACTCGTCCAAGGTCTGGCGCATGGTTTTTTCCATGCGGGCCACCAGTTCGGCGCGGTCGTCGTCGCGTGACAGCACCCAGGTTTCCGGCAGCAACCAGCCCTCGGCCGGCAGTCTGGTGACTTTTCCGGACAGGAAATCAGCCTGTTCCACCTCGGCAAGGATCTGTTTGACCGTCAGCCCTTCGGCGATGGTCAGGCGGTGCTTCAGGGTGCGCCCCTCGCCGATCATCGCCATCACCTGTTCACCGCTGATGGCGGGCGGGAACTCGTATTCGCCGGCCTTCAGCACCACCTTGCGCAGCTTGGTGCCAACCATGAAGGAATAGCGGTCATGGACCACGCCGGCGGCTTCCAGCTTGCGGGCGATGGATTCCAGCCCCGCCCCCTTGGGCACCACCAGCACCAGCTTTTCAGTCAGCGGCCCCGGCCCGGTAAAGCGGCGATGGCCGTCCAAGGCCAGGAAGGTTCCGCCAGCTATGGCCAGCACGCAAAGAACCAGGAACAGCCTAAGCAGAAAGCGCATGCGTCATCCCCTGAAGCAAAAAGGCCCCCATGCCGCAGCACGGGGGCCTTTCACAACCGATCCTTGCGGCCCCTATTCGGCGGCCTTGAAGATCACCGAAGCGTTGGTGCCGCCAAAGCCGAAGGAATTCGACATGGCGATCTTGACCGGACGCTTCTTGGCCTGATGGGCCACCAGATCCATGTCGCAGCCTTCGTCCGGATTATCCAGGTTCAGGGTCGGCGGCACGATTTGGTCACGGATGGCCAGCAGGCAGAAGATGGCTTCCACCGCGCCGGCGGCACCCAGAAGGTGGCCGATGGCCGACTTGGTCGAGCTCATGGACACGGTTTCCACGGCATTGCCGAACAGACGCTTGACCGCGCCCAGTTCGATGACGTCGCCCATGGTGGCGGTGCCGTGGGCGTTGATGTAGTCCACGTCGCCGGGGCTGATCCCGGCACGGGCCAGGGCGGCCTTCATGGCGCGGAAGGCGCCGTTGCCGTCCTCGGCCGGGGCGGTGATGTGGTGGGCGTCGCCGGACATGCCATAGCCGACCACCTCGCCATAGATCTTGGCGCCACGCGCCTTGGCGTGTTCGTATTCTTCCAGAACCACCACGCCGGCGCCTTCGCCCATGACGAAGCCGTCACGGTCCTTGTCCCACGGACGCGACGCCTTGGTCGGCTCGTCGTTGCGGGCGGTGGACAGCGCCTTGCAGGCGGCGAAACCGGCCACGCCCAGACGCGACACCGCGGCCTCGGTACCACCGGCCACCATCACGTCGGCGTCGCCGAACATGATCAGGCGGGCGGCGTCGCCGATGGCGTGTGCCCCGGTGGCGCAGGCGGTGACCACCGCATGGTTCGGGCCCTTGAAGCCGTACTTGATGGACACGTGGCCGGACACCAGGTTGATCAGCGCCGACGGAATGAAGAACGGCGACACCCGGCGGGGGCCAGATTCCCGCAGGGTCAAGGCGCCTTCGGCGATGGCGGGCAAGCCGCCGATGCCGGAACCGATCATCACGCCGGTGCGTTCCAAGCTGTCGTCGTCGCTGGGCGTCCAGCCGGAATCGGCGATCGCCTGGTCGGCGGCGGCCAGACCATAGACGATGAAATCGTCCATGCGGCGGCGTTCCTTGGCCGGAGCAACGGCATCAAGGTCCAGTTCGCCTTCGCCGGTGCCACGCGGCACCACGCCGGCAACCTTGGCCGGCAGGTCGGAGACGTCGAAATGTTCGATGGCGCGAATGCCGGATTCGGCATTGATCAGGCGCTGCCAGACGTACTCGGCGCCGCAGCCCAGCGGGCTGACGATGCCAAGACCGGTGACGACCACTCGTCTCATGCGCATTTTCCCGTTGTTACTTAGAGAAAGGGCGCCGGACCCATTGCGGGTGACGGCGCCCCTTGACCCGTTGTTACGCGGCCTTCGAGATGAAGTCGATCGCGTCCTTGACGGTCAGGATCTTTTCGGCGGCGTCATCGGGGATTTCGCAGCCGAATTCTTCTTCAAAAGCCATGACCAGCTCGACGGTGTCGAGGCTGTCGGCGCCCAGGTCGTCGATGAAGCTGGCGTTTTCGGTCACCTTGGCCTCTTCAACGCCCAGATGCTCGACGACAATCTTCTTAACCCGCTCGGCGACGTCGCTCATTTGAATTCCCTCAAGGTATTGCCATGTGGATGAAACGTGTGCCCGCTAATTGGGCGCCAAAGCCCCCTCATGGCGGAAAGTGGCCCGTACCTAGCACACTTTTTTGGGCTTGACCAGCACCGCAACACCATGGCTTGCGGTTCTTCGACAAAAAGCAGCTTAACCTGCGATGTCGTCGCCGTTCCGCTCTGGCGCGTATTCCAGGATGTCGCCGGGCTGACACTCCAGGACGGCACATATTTTTTCCAGCGTTTCAAAGCGTAAGCCCTTGACCCGGCCGGTTTTGAGCAAGGACAGGTTCACTTCCGAGATGTCGATGCGACTGGCCAGCTCGCGCGAGCGCATTTTGCGCTTGGCCAGCATCACATCCAGGTTGACGATGATCGGCACGCCGCTTTTCTCCTCATCCGGTGACCGCAGTGCCTAGACGAACGCGGCGTTTTCTTCGGCCAGCCGAGCCGCCTCACCCAGGATGGCGGCGAACACCATGAAAACCAATCCGAACGTCACCCCCACCGCCACCGGAATCACCACGCCTGGAACCCCACGGGCGAAGTCGAAGGGCAATAGGTCGCTGATCGCCAAACCCAGGCGCAAGCACAGCAGCACCATGCTCGACAGCAATAGCGCCAGACCGAAGCGCCGCAAGGCATTGGCCGCCTCGGCGGTGAACAGCCGCTTTTCCTCGATCCGTCGGCAAAAAGTAAGCACTTGCCCCAATCCCCAGGCCAACAGGCCGTAAGGCGGAAACTGCAACAAAAATGCCACAAGTCGGGCCTGCCCCAGATCCATGGCCGCCAAACGATCGACCAAAAGCGTGGGCGCCAACCAGGAACGTGTCGCCGGCATGGCCAGCAGCAGAACTATTCCCAACCACACCAAAATGCGCAAGACCCTGGTCATCTGCAGGATACGCGGCATGATCACCCCCGTGCGATAATTTTTTAATGTTTTACGTAATGTTTTTATGCGATGGTGATAAGCATACCATGATTGGAGATTAACAGACGATGACGATTGTACGGAGCGTGATGACGGCGATCATGGCGGCTGGCATGGCGATCGGCGGCATATCACCCGCATGGTCCCAAGAATCGAAGCCGCGCTGGGGGGGCTGGTATGCTGGCGGCGCCATCGGCTATGGCGGCGGCGAAGATCTGGTGCAGGAAGTCAACGGACCGCGCCAATACCACGCCGAATCCCGCGGATTGGTGGTCAATGCCCGTTTGGGCTGGCAGGGACAGCACCTTCAATGGCTCGGCGGGGTGGAGATCGAGGGCGGATCATTGGGGCAATCCGCCGACGAAACCAATTCCGATGTCGGCATCGACAGCACGCTGGGAGCCTATGCCAGCTTAGCCGGTCGGGTCGGGATGGCGGCGACTCCGCGGATTCTAGTCTTCGGTAAAGCCGGCCTGGCCGTTGCGAACCTGGAGGCGACGGTGCGAGACCGCGCCACCGGTTCGTCGGCGTCAACCTCTGACATCACGCTCGGCGGTGTTGTCGGCGCCGGGATGGAAGTCGCGTTGAATGACCATTGGCGCTGGCGAGGGGAGTACGAATATTTGCGGTTCCGCACCGAACTGGCGCTGCCCGAGAGCGGCAACGGCCCCGGCTGGGACCATGATCTCGATGTGCATGTGATGAAAACCGGTTTCGATTACCGGTTCTGACCCGCTCGTCTTCCGATGAAGACGGGTGAATGGGATCTCCGAGCACCTCCACCCCCTCCCGGAGATCCCGTTCCGTCCCCTAGATCATCGCCATGCCGCCGTTGACGTGCAGGGTCTGGCCGGTGACATAGGCCGCCTCGGCGGACGCCAGATACAGCACGGCGGCGGCGATGTCCTCGGCCGAGCCCATGCGGCCAGCGGGGATCTGGGCGTTGATGCGGGCTTTTTGCTCGTCATTCAGCTCGTCGGTCATGGCGGTGGCGATGAAGCCCGGAGCCACGGCGTTGACGGTGACGTTACGGCTGGCCACTTCCTGGGCCAGCGACTTGGTCATGCCGATCATGCCGGCCTTGGACGCGCAGTAATTGACCTGGCCGGGATTGCCGGTGACGCCGACGATGGAGGTGATGTTGATGATGCGGCCCGAACGGCGCTTCATCATGCCCTTGATGGCGGCGCGGCACAGACGGAAGGCTGCGGTCAGGTTGACGTTGATCACCGCGTCCCAGTCCTCGTCCTTCATACGCATGACCAAGCCGTCCTTGGTGATGCCGGCATTGTTGACCAGGATGTCCAAGGTGCCGCCCAGGGCGGCCTCGGCGTCCTTGGCCAGTTGCTCGACCTCTTCGGCCTTGGACAGGTTGGCGGGCAGCACGTGCACCCGTTCCTTCAACTCGGCGGCCAGGGCGTCCAACGCCTCGCGCCGCGTGCCGTGGATGGCGATTGTGGCGCCGGCCTGGTGCAGGGCCTTGGCGATGGCGCCGCCGATGCCGCCCGAGGCGCCGGTGACGAGAGCGGTCTTGCCGGTCAGATCGAACATGGTGTTTCCCCTTGGATTTGAATTACAGCGAGGCCAGGAAGGCGTCGATGTCGGCCGGGGTGCCGACGGCCACCCCGCTCAGTTCCTTGTCGATGCGCTTGGCCAGGCCCGACAACACCTTGCCGGCACCCAGTTCCACCAATTGGGTGACGCCTTGTTCCTTCATATAAAGGACGCCTTCGCGCCAACGCACGGTGCCGGTGACTTGGCGGACCAGCAGGTCGCGGATGACTTCCGGATCGGTGACCGCGCTGGCCACCACATTGGCCACCAACGGCACCTTGGGCGCGTTCATGGTGACGCCGGCCAGGGCCTCGGCCATGGCGTCGGCTGCCGGTTGCATCAGGGCGCAATGGAAGGGCGCCGACACCGGCAGCAGCACGGCGCGCTTGATGCCCTTGTCGGCGGCCAGCTTCATGGCCCGTTCCACCGCTTCCTTGTGACCCGACACCACCACCTGGCCGGCGCCGTTGTCGTTGGCCGCTTCGCACACCTGGTCGCCAGCGGCCTCGGCGGCGATCTCCTTGGCTTGTTCATATTCGCTGCCCAGCAGCGCCGCCATGGCGCCGACACCCACCGGCACCGCCTTTTGCATGCTTTGGCCGCGCAACTTCAACAGACGCGCGGTGTCAGCCAGCGAGAAGGTGCCGGCAGCGGCCAGCGCCGAATATTCGCCCAAGCTGTGGCCGGCGACGAAGGACGCCGCCTTGGTCATGTCCAGCTTGCCCTGACCTTCCAAGACGCGCACCACCGCCACCGACACCGCCATCAGCGCCGGCTGGGCGTTTTCGGTCAAGGTCAGGGCGTCTTCGGGCCCCTCGAACATCAGTTTTGAAAGGTTTTGAGACAGCGCCTCGTCCACTTCCTGGAACACATGGCGGGCCTCGGCGAAGGAATCGGCCAGTTCACGGCCCATGCCGACGGCCTGCGAGCCCTGGCCGGGGAAGACGAAAGCGCGGGTCATGATGGTCTCTCCATCGCGGGTGGAATTCGGTGCCGAGAGGAAAGGCATGAACCCCGCCCCTGTCAAGCACGGCGTACGCATGAAACCGCGCAATCATCACCCTTTGGTTATATTGCATTCAATAACGCTTAACCCCAAGGTGACACGCCTGCAAGGAGACGGACTTTTGCCCCCCGCCATTTGGTCAGAAACCTACCGCGTCGGCCACGCCGAAATGGACCATCACCATCGGCAATTGGTGCACGACTTCGCCGTCATCCAACAGGCGGCCGCCGCCAACCTGCCGCGCACCCAAATCCTTGGCCTGCTGGATGACTGGCTGGATCAGTTCGCCCGCCATGCCCGCATGGAAGAACGCCTGATGGAGCAGCTGACCCTGCCCATGTCGCAGGACCATCGCGAGGCGCACATGGCCGAACATGTGGCCTTCCTGCACCAGGCCATGGACATCCGCAACGCCCTGGCCCACGGCGAGGACGCCGTCCACGCCCTGGACCATTTGGGGGCACAGATGATCGCCTTCGACATGATCCGCCGCGATTTCGAACTGATCGGCTTGTTGCTGCACGAAGGAATCGCCCTTTAATAATTATGTCGCCGGTTGTTGTTGCGCCGGCCGCGCTTTCGTGTATATTCCCCGCCTTCCACCCTTGCCGGTCGCGCCGCAAAGGCCGAACGGCTATGCCTGCGTCGTCATGGTGACGGCGTCGGGAAGAGAAAAGCCAGAAGGGATTATTGAATGCCTTTTTATGAATGCGTGATTCTCGCGCGTCAGGAAGTTTCGGCCCCGCAGGTCGAAGCCCTGATCGACGAGATGGCCGGCGTTTTGGCCCAGGGCGGCGGTTCCGTCGCCAAGAAGGAATTCTGGGGCCTGCGCAACATCGCCTATCGGGTCAAGAAGAACCGCAAGGCCCATTACGTTCTGTTGAACCTGGATTCCCCCTCGGCCGCGGTCAAGGAAATGGAACGCCAGATGTCGCTGAACGAAGACATCCTGCGCGTCCTGACCATCCGCGTCGACGAACTGGAAGAAGGTCCGTCGGCGATGATGCAGGCCAAGAACAGCCGCGACGAGCGTCCGCGCCGCGAAGACCGCGGCTTCGGCGACCGTGGCCCCCGTGAAGATCGTCCCCGTGAGGACCGTCCGCGTCGTTCCGAGGGAGGTGAGTGATGAGCGAAGTCAAGACTGAACGTCCGCGTCCGACGACCACCGCCGGCGCCCGCCGCCCGTTCTTCCGCCGCCGCAAGACCTGCCCGTTCTCGGGCGAGGGTGCGCCGAAGATCGACTACAAGGACACCAAGCTGCTGAGCCGCTTCATCTCCGAGCGTGGCAAGATCGTGCCGAGCCGCATCACCGCGGTGTCGGCCAAGAAGCAGCGCGAGCTGGCCCAGGCCATCAAGCGCGCCCGCTTCTTGGGTCTGCTGCCCTATGTGGTGAAGTAAGCAGCTTGTCTTGCCGGTGATACGGCAACTCGGCCTTGGGCTGGCGGCGGGACTGCTGAGTGCGCTCCTGTTCCTGTCGGTGGTCGAAGGCATCGCATTAGGGTTTGTCTTGTCCTATGTCGCGCCCCTGCCGGTCATGATGGCCGGGTTGGGGCTGGGCATGGGAGCCTCGGTGACCGCCGGATTGGTGGGCACCGTGGCGGTGGCCTTGGGATTTGGCGAATTGTCCGCCCTGTCCTATCTGGTCGCCGCCGCGTTGCCGTCCCTGGTGGTGACGAACCGGGCCTTGTTGTGGCGTAAGCCGCAAGATGGTCCGACCGAGTGGTATCCGCCGGGCCTGGTCCTGGCATGGCTGACCGCCACCATCCTGGCGCTGATGATCGTCGGCGCCTTCCTGGTGGCGGGGCACCCCGAGGGGATCAAGGGGCAGGTTGCCGAGACCATCGGCCGCGCCTTGAACCTTTTGGCCGCCGAACTGCCGCCCGAACAGCGGCCGAAGGTGGCGGGGTGGTGGGCCGCGTTCTTCCCCGCCATGGTGTGCGCATCATGGCTGGTGATGATCGTCGCCAACGCCACCTGGGCGCAGGCCCTGCTGGTCAGGCTGGGTCGCAACCGCCGGCC
>JAIWOG010000297.1 GCA_020217035.1 Magnetospirillum sp.
GTCGCCGGCCTATCGGCAGCTTTGGCTGCCCGATTGGCTGGCCCTGGTCCTGGTGTTGGCGGCCGTGGCGTCCCGCCTGTCCGACGGCGACGTCGGATATGTGGGTGGCAACGTGGCCCTGGTGGCGCTGATCCCGTTCATGTTCCTGGGATTGGCGGGCATCCACCAGTGGGTGGCGGGCAAACCCCAGGCAAGGATGATCCTTGCCGCGACATACGGGTTGCTGGCCCTGGTATTCGTGTGGGCGGCCTTGGCCGTCGCCGTGCTGGGGATGGTGAGATTCTGGAAGATGAGGTTCCGCCGCGGCGACAGCGGCGGCGGCATGGAGGGTTAAGATGGAAGTCATCCTGCTCGAGAGGATCGAGAAGCTCGGTCAGATGGGCGACGTGGTCAAGGTCAAGCCTGGCTTCGCCCGTAATTTTCTGCTGCCCCAGAAGAAGGCGCTGCGCGCCAGCAAGGACAACCTTGCCTTCTTCGAAACGCAGCGTGTTCAGCTTGAGGCCCTGAACCTCAAGCGCCGCGAAGAGGCCCAGGCCGTCGCCGTCAAGATGGACGGCCTGAAGGTCCTGATGGTTCGCCAGGCAGGCGAAAGCGGTCAGCTGTATGGTTCGGTTTCCGGTCGTGACGTCGCCGACGCCATCAAGGATGCCGGCTACACCGTCGAACGCCGCCAGGTCAACCTGGACAGCCCGATCAAGACCCTGGGGTCCTACCCGGTCCGCGTCTCGCTGCATCCGGAAGTGGCGGTCACCGTGGTGATCACCGTCGCCCGTTCGCAGGAAGAAGCCGAACGTGCCGCCGCCGCCGCCGAAGCCGCCGAGGCCGAGGTCGAGGCCGAGGACGTGGCCGAAGAGGTTGCGGAAGAAGTGGAAGAGGTCGTGGAAGAGGCTTAAGCCTCTTTCCCGCCCCAAGTCCTGGCCAAGCGGCGGATGGGAAACCATCCGCCGCTTGTGTCGTTTGTCATATAGCTTATGGTTGAATTCCCCATTCTCCCGCTAGCCGCCACCATGCAGGCGGTGGTGTCTTCGGGGAATCCATGAGCATGAACCTTCTGGACCTGCTGTTTTCCAACCTGATCCGCCAAGGATCCTTGGCGGTCATCGACAGCGCCGGCACCAAACGCCATTACGGCGACGGCTCGCCCCCGGTCGCCGTGGCCCGCATCCGCGACGCCCGCGCCGAGCGCCGCATCGTTCTGGCCCCCGACTACCACCTGCTGGAAGCCTATACCGACGGCGCCCTGGTGATGGAGGAAGGCAGCTTCCACGAATTCCTGGACGTCTGCTGCGCCAATGTCGCCGACGGCGGCATGAACCCAGCGCACAAAATCTATCGCGGCATCGGCCGCGCCTTCTTGTTCTGGCAGCGCTGGAACCCGGCGCATCTGGCGCAAAAGCGGGTGTCGCACCATTACGACCTGCATGAAAACCTGTTCCGGCTGTTCCTGGACGACGACCTGCAATATTCCTGCGCCTATTTCCGCAGCCCGGAAGACAGCCTGGAAGCGGCGCAGATCGCCAAGAAGCGTCACATCATCGCCAAGCTGGACATCCGCGACGGCCAGAAAATCCTGGATATCGGCAGCGGCTGGGGCGGCATGGCCATCCAGTTGGCCAAGACCGCCGATGTCCAGGTGTTGGGGGTGACGCTGTCCAAGGAACAATTGGAAGTCGCACGCAAACGTGCCGCCGAAGCCGGACTGTCCGACCGCGTTCGCTTCGAGTTGCTGGATTACCGCAAGCTTGCGGAAAAGTTCGACCGCATCGTCAGCGTCGGCATGTTCGAGCATGTGGGCCCGCCCCATTACCGCCAATATTTCCGCAAGGTCCGCGACCTGTTGACCGATGACGGCGTGGCGCTGGTGCATTCGGTGGGCGAATACGATTTCGGTTCCTCGAATCCATGGATTCAGCGCCACATCTTCCCCGGTTCGTACACCCCGTCCCTGGGCCAGGTGTTGCCGGCGGTGGAAAAGGCCCGGTTGTGGACCACCGACGTGGAGGTCCTGCGCGTTCACTACGCCGAGACCCTGCTGGCCTGGCGCCAACGCTTCGCCGAGCGCCGGGCCGAAGCCGCCGCCCTTTACGACGAACGCTTCTGCCGCATGTGGGAAGCCTATCTGTCGGCCTGCGAAATCGGTTTCCGCCGCATGTCGCTGATGGTCTTCCAGATCCAGTTGGCCAAGCACCGCTACGCCCTGCCCTTCACCCGCGACTACATGTACGAAAGCGAAAGACGGCTGGGGGGCGTCTAGCGAAGGGGGGCTTCTTCTGCTAGGGTTCGCCCCATGTCGAACCCGGAAGACACCCCCGCCTATCGCACCCCGCCCCACAATTACGAGGCGGAACAGGCGCTGTTGGGCGCCATTCTTCTCAACAACCGCACCTTCGAGCGGGTGTCCGAGTTCCTGCGGGCCGAACATTTCGCCGACCCCACCCATGGGCGGGTGTTTTCCGCCTGCCAGAAGCTGATCGAGCGTGGCCAGATCGCCAATCCGGTGACGCTGACCACCTACTTCGCCAATGACGGCGGCCTGGAAGAACTGGGCGGCACCCCTTATCTGGCGCAACTGGCCAACGCCGTGGTCTCGGTCATCGACGCCGAGGACTACGCCAAGCTGATCCACGACCTGCATCTGCGCCGTGAACTGATCGATCTGGGCGAGAACCTGGTCAACAACGCCCACAACCCGAAGATCGACGAACCGGCCATGGAACAGATCGGCCGGGCCGAGGCGCATCTGTACGAACTGGCCACCACCGGCCAGACCGAAGGCGGCTTTGAAAGCTTCGGCACCGTCCTGGTGGAAGCGGTCAAGCAGGCGGAAGCGGCACACAAACGCCAGGGCCAGTTGTCGGGCGTGCCCACCGGGCTGATCGACCTGGACAAGAAACTGGGCGGCCTGCATCCGTCGGACTTGCTGATCCTGGCCGGACGTCCGTCCATGGGCAAGACCTCGCTGGCCACCAACATCGCCTACAACGCCGCCAAGGCGTACCGCGAGGAACTGGACAGCCTGGGCAACAAGAAGGCCGCCGACGGCGCCGTGGTCGCCTTCTTCTCGCTGGAAATGTCGTCGGAACAGCTGGCGCTGCGTATCCTGGCCGAAGCCGCCGAGATCCCGTCGCACAAGATCCGCCAGGGCGAGATGAGCAACGACGAGTTCGAACGCCTGGTGGTCGCCGCGCAAGAACTGCACCGCCTGCCCCTGCATATCGACGACACCCCGGCTTTGTCCATCTCAGCCGTCCGCACCCGGGCGCGGCGCCTGAAGCGCCAGCAGGGCCTGGGGCTGATCGTCGTCGACTACCTGCAATTGCTGCGCGGCTCGGGTTCCAGCAGCGAAAGCCGCGTGCAGGAAGTGTCGGAAATCACCCGCGGCCTGAAGGCCCTGGCCAAGGAACTGGACGTCCCGGTCATCGCCCTGTCGCAGTTGTCGCGCGCCGTCGAACAGCGCGAGGACAAACGCCCGCAATTGTCGGACTTGCGTGAATCGGGGTCCATCGAACAGGACGCCGACGTGGTGATGTTCGTGTTCCGCGAACAATACTACCTGGAACGCGCCGAGCCGGGACAACGCCCGGAAGAAAGCCAGGAAAAGTTCAACGAACGCCACGCCAAGTGGCAGGAACGCTGCGAATTGGTGTGGAACACCGCCGAGGTGATCATCGCCAAGCAGCGCCACGGCCCGGTCGGCACCGTCCGCCTGGCCTTCCAGGGCGAGTTCACCAAGTTCGGCAACCTGATTACCGACGACCATTACGAGGAACCGGGGTTCTGAGACCATGACCGCCCATGACCGCGCCACCGGCATCCTGTCCGTCGATCTGGATGCCATCGCCGCCAATTGGCGCTTTCTCGCCGCCAGCGCCCCCGGCGCCGAGGCCGCCGGCGTGGTCAAGGCCGATGGTTACGGCCTGGGCGCCATCCCGGTGGCCAAGACCCTGGCGGCGGCCGGCTGCAAAACCTTCTTCGTCGCCACCATCGACGAGGGCATGGCGCTTCGCCCCCATGTGGGCGGCGCCCGCATCTTCATCCTGGGCGGCCCGCTGCCGGGAACCGGCGCCGATTTCGCCGAGCACGGCCTGGTCCCGGTGCTGAACAGCCCGGATCAGGTGGGGCTGTGGGCCGGCTTCGCCCATGCCCAAAGCCGGTCGCTGCCCGCCGCCCTGCATCTCGACACCGGCATGAACCGCCTGGGCCTGGATGCCCCGGCGGTTTCCCTGCTGGCCGGGGACAGCCGTCATCTCGACGGCATCGACACGGTTTTGGTCATCAGCCACATGGCGTGTGCCGACGAACCCGACCATGCCAAGAACACGGATCAACTGGCGGCGTTCCGGGCCATGACCGGCGCCTTGATGATCCCGGCGCCCAGGTCCCTAGCCGCCAGTTCCACCATCTTCCTGGGCGGCGACTACCATTTCGACCTGATCCGTCCCGGCGCCGCCCTTTATGGCTTGAACCCGATCCCCGGCCAGCCCAACCCGATGCGTCCGGTTGTGCGTCTAAGCGGCAGAATCCTTCAGGTTCGCGACGTTGACACCCCCCAGACCGTTGGCTATGGTGCCACTCATCGGTTCGCGGCCAAAGGCCGGGTGGCGACGGTCGCCGTCGGTTACGCCGACGGCCTGTTCCGCTCCTTGGGCAATCGCGGATTTGGAGTCATCGGGGGGGTGAAAGTGCCGGTCGTCGGGCGCGTTTCCATGGATTTGACCACCTTCGACGTGTCCGCCGTTCCGGCCGACGCGGTGCATCCCGGCGCCATGATCGAACTGATCGGCCCGGACCACGACGCCGACCAACTGGCGCAAGAAGCCGGCACCATCGGCTACGAGGTGCTGACCGCCCTGGGCCGTCGCTACTTGCGCGACTATGTGGGGGGCGCCGCCTGATGGATTTCCTGGCGACCATCGGCCGGGTGTTTCTGGCCTTCCTGTCCCATGTGGGCCGCCTGTCGGCGTTCACCGGCACCGCCGTCTCGCACATCGTCCGCCCGCCCTTCTATCCGCGCCTGACGCTCAGGGCCATGGTCGAGATCGGCTATTACTCGCTGCCGGTGGTCGGCCTGACCGCCGTGTTCACCGGCATGGTGCTGGCGCTGCAATCCTATTCCGGTTTCTCGCGCTTCGCCGCCGAGGGCGCGGTGGCCACCGTCGTCGTGCTGTCGGTGACCCGCGAACTGGCGCCGGTCCTGGCCGGGTTGATGGTGGCCGGCCGCATCGGCGCCTCGATGGCGGCCGAGATCGGCACCATGCGGGTGACCGAACAGATCGACGCGCTGACCACGCTGTCCACCAATCCCTTCAAATACCTGGTGGCGCCGCGCCTGCTGGCGGGATTGTTGATGGTGCCTTGCCTGGTGCTGGTGGCCGACATCATCGGGGTGTTCGGCGGCTATATCGTCGGCGTCTACAAATTGGGCTTCAACCCGTCGTCCTATCTGGCGCGGACCTGGGAATACCTGGAGCCGCTGGACGTGATCTCGGGCCTGACCAAGGCCGCCGTCTTCGGCTTCCTGATCTCGCTGATGGGCTGCTATCACGGCTACTATTCCCGTGGCGGCGCCCAGGGCGTGGGCGCGGCGACCACCAATTCGGTGGTGTCGGCGGCGATCATGATCCTGATCTTCAACTACGTCATCACCGCCCTTTATTTCGGGAAATGACCATGAGCGCCCCGGCCAAGATCGTCCTGTCCGACGTCCACAAGTCCTTCGGCAAAAAGGTGGTCCTGGACGGTGTCGACCTGTCCATCCAAAAGGGCGAATCGGTGGTGGTGATCGGCGGGTCGGGCACCGGCAAGTCAGTGATGCTGAAATCCATCCTGGGCATTCTTCGCCCGGAACGCGGTTCGATCAAAGTGGACGGCGAGGAAGTGATCGGCATGCGGTCCAGGGACCGCGACCGCATGATGCTGAAATTCGGTATGCTGTTCCAGGGCGCCGCCCTGTTCGATTCGCTGCGCGTGTGGGAAAACGTCGCCTTCGGCCTGATCCAGGGACGCGGCATGAACCGGGTTCAGGCCAGGGACATCGCCGTCGAGAAGTTGGCCGCCGTCGGCCTGGCCGAATCGGCGGGTGAGTTGTTCCCCGCCGAATTGTCGGGCGGCATGCAAAAGCGCGTCGCCCTGGCCCGCGCCATCGCCACCAGCCCGGAAATCATCTTCTTCGACGAGCCCACCACCGGGCTGGATCCGATCATGGCCGACGTCATCAACGACCTGATCGTCAAGTGCACCAAGGAATTGGGTGCGACCACGCTGTCCATCACCCACGACATGGCCAGCGCCCGCAAGATCGCCGACCGCATCGCCATGCTGTACAAGGGCCGCCTGATCTGGGTCGGACCGGCCAAGGATATCGACCATTCGGGCAACGAATTCGTCGACCAATTCATCCACGGGCGGGCGGATGGCCCGATCAAGATGGAACTACGCGCCTAAGCGCTCCACACGGGGCTGCCGCCCCGTTCCCCGCTTGGAGACACGGTCTCCAAACCTCGGTCTTTTTATTGGGGGCTTGGGGCGTCGCCCCAACTGGGCGCGGGCAATAACCCGCCATAGCTCCTTACGACCCCTTGCGGCAATCCAGGACCCACACGTCATAGACCGCGTGTTCCATGGCCGACAAAGCCGGGCTGGAAGCGAACATCCAGCCGCGGAACACGCCTTGCGCCGGCTGGCCCTGCTTGATGTCCCAGATGTCCAGAAAGGCGGCGCTTTCGGGGCTTTCTTCCGGGCGGCGCTTCTTGCAGGCCCGTGCGACGATTTCCAAGGTGCCGAAACGCACCGGCTGGCCCACCGGGGCCTCGATGGTCACCACCCGGGCGGTGATCTTGTCCAAGCCGCCCAGCACCGCCATGTCCAACGACAGTTCCGGGGCCTGCTGGGCGAAAGCCGGCACTATGGCCGCCATCCCCAGCACGGACAGCCAAAGGGCCCGCGTCATTGGCCTGGCGCCAGCGGTTCCACCCCCAGCGAGGGCACGGCGGCGGGCGCCGTGGCGGGGGCCGGGTTGTCGGCGGTGGCCAGGAAGATCAATTGGCCGACCATTTCCTCGATGGACTTGTAATCCTTGGTCTTGGCCAGTTCGGCGCCGTCAGCCAGCCGTTCGTCGGCGCGGCCGGGGATCAGCTTGACATATTTGCCGCCCAGCAATCCCTCGGCGCTGATGGTGGCCTCGGTGTCGATGGGCAGGCGGATGTCCTGGGCGATGACCATCTTGACCCGGGCGTTATAGGTCACCGGGTCCAAGCCTTGGCTGGTCACCGTTCCCACCTTGATACCGTTGATGCGCACGTCGGCGCCGTCATCCAGCCCGCCGATACCGGCGAACTGGGCGGTGACGGTGTAGCCCTTGATCTCGTCCATGCCGGCATGACGCCAGGCGAAGACCAGGAAGAACCCGGCCACCGCCAGCACCACCGCGCCCATGATCGTTTCGATGAGATTGCGTCCCATGACTTCCCCCAAGGGCTGGCTCAGTTGGTGACCGAGGGGACGGGACGGCCGGCATAGCCGCGCTTGCCCTTCCCCTGTTCGATGATCTTGTCCAGCAATTCCTCGATCACCATGGAATCCTGGGTGTAAAGGATGCTGTCGCCGCCCTTCAGCATCTGTTCGTCGCCGCCGGGGCCGATCTCGATATATTTGCCGCCCAACAGGCCGTCGGTACGGATGGCGGCCGAGGAATCGGCGGGCAGCGCCACCTCCGGGTCGATGCGCAGACGGGTGACAGCGCGGAAATCCGGGTCAAGACCCTGTTCGGCGACGGCGCCGATCTTCACCCCGGACAACCGCACCGGGGTGCCGACTGTGACACCATCCAGCCGGTTGAAGCGGGCCATCACCGAATAGCCGGCGGCTTCCGACTTGTGGGCGTCCTTGATGTAGACCAGGGCCAACAGCAACGCCGCGACAGTGACGACGACGGCGCCGGTCATGGTGTCGCGTGATCCGCCCTTGGTGACCATTTTTATCCCCTTTCCCGCCGGATCAGGGCTGCCAAGCCTCGTAATCGCCGGTGGCGCGCTCGCGCCGGCCGCCGCGCAGGTCGTGGCCGGGCGGCAGATAGGCACCCGAAGTGCCGGTGGCGTTGGCGACATGCGGCTTCTGCCAGGCGCGGCGCTCGGAATCGGTCAACGGCGCGTCCACGGTGTGGTGCAGCCAGGCGTGCCATTCGGGGGGCACCGCCGAAGCCTCGGTGCTGCCGGCATAGATGACCCAGCGCCGGGCGCGGCGGTTCTTCGGCGAGCCACGCTCGACATAATAACGGTTGCCGGCGGTGTCGGTGCCGACCAGTTTGCCCTTGAGCCAGGTGAACAGCAGAGTACCAAAGCCGGCCATCACGTCCTCGTTGTTCTTATGGAAGGAACTCTCTAAGCGCCGGACTATGGCAAAAGCCACGGCATCCGTCCAGCGCTTCCACGGATCGGGTCAAAGCCGATAAAAAGCGATAATTATTCAATCTATATGCTGTGTGAAAAAGTCAGCCCGATGACAAAATATGGTTGATGCACTCCCCCCATTGGCATAATCTGCGTCGCGGTTGGGGGCGAGCCACAAGATATTGTGAGCTACGCGAAACAGGGAAATCCTTTGGGATTCCCGCGTTTTCGCATCCGCCGCCTGCGGGGATGGTTGGTGCCACATTTAAGACAACAGAGGGGAACCCATGCGCGTCCAGCGTCACTTCACCAAGTCAGGCAAGACCGCGTATGCGGGCATCGACTTCCGCAAGGCAACCAGTGAAATCCGCAATCCCGATGGTTCGGTGGTCTTCCAGGCCAAGGACATCGACGTCCCCGCCGCGTGGTCGCAGGTGGCCTGCGACGTGCTGGCGCAGAAATATTTCCGCAAGGCCGGCGTTCCCGCCCGTCTGAAGCGCGTCGCCGAAAAGGGCGTCCCCGATTGGTTGCAGCGCCACGAAGCCGACCAGGACGCCCTGAAGGCGCTGCCGGTCGAGCAACGTTATGGCGGCGAAACCAGCGCCACCCAGGTCTTCGACCGCCTGGCCGGCACCTGGACCTATTGGGGCTGGAAGGGCGGCTATTTCAGCTCGGAAGACGACGCCCGCGCTTTCCGCGACGAAATGGCCTTCATGTTGGCCAACCAGATGGGCGCCCCCAATTCTCCTCAGTGGTTCAACACCGGCCTGCACTGGGCCTATGGCATCGACGGCCCCGGCCAGGGCCATTTCTATGTCGATTTCAAGACCGGCAAGCTGACCCGCTCCAAGTCGTCCTATGAACATCCGCAGCCGCACGCCTGTTTCATCCAGTCCATCGAGGACGATTTGGTGAACGAAGGCGGCATCATGGATCTGTGGGTGCGCGAAGCCCGCCTGTTCAAGTACGGGTCGGGCACCGGCACCAACTTCACCAAGCTGCGCGGCGAAGGCGAGCGCCTGTCCGGCGGCGGCAAGTCGTCGGGGCTGATGAGCTTCCTGAAGATCGGCGACCGCGCCGCCGGCGCCATCAAGTCGGGCGGCACCACCCGTCGCGCCGCCAAGATGGTGGTGGTCGACGTCGACCATCCCGACATCGAAGCCTTCATCGACTGGAAGGTGGTCGAGGAACAGAAGGTCGCCGCCCTGGTCGCCGGTTCCAAGCTGGCCAAGAAGCATCTGGGCGAAGTCATGGCTTCGCTGCGCGAATGGGACGGCGATGCCCAATCCGACGCCCGCTTCGATCCCAAGGCCAACAAGCGCCTGCGTAAGGCGATCATTGCCGCCCGCGCGGTGATGATCCCGGAAAACTACATCCAGCGCATGATCCAATTCGCCCGCCAGGGCTATTTCGACATCGCCTTCCCCGAATTCAACACCGACTGGGATTCGGAAGCCTATCTGACCGTGTCGGGCCAGAACTCCAACAACACCGTGCGCGTCACCGACGACTTCCTGAACGCGGTGATCGAGGACCAGGACTGGGTGCTGAAGCACCGCACCAGCGACAAGGTCAAGAAGACGGTCAAGGCCCGCGATCTGTGGGAAAAGATCGGCGAGGCCGCCTGGGCCTGCGCCGATCCGGGCATCCAGTTCGACACCACCATCAACGACTGGCACACCTGCCCGGAATCGGGCCGCATCAACGCGTCCAACCCGTGTTCGGAATACATGTTCCTGGACGACACCGCCTGCAACCTGGCGTCCTTGAACCTGCTGTCGTTCCGCCGCCCAGCCGGCGGAGCCGGCAATTCTAACAATTCCGCGCTCCACGCGGGCGGTTCCTTCGACATCGAGGGCTTCCGCCACGCCTGCCGGCTGTGGACCATGGTGCTGGAAATCTCGGTGACCATGGCGCAGTTCCCGTCGGAAAAGATCGCGCAATTGTCCTATGACTTCCGCACCCTGGGCCTGGGCTTCGCCAATATCGGCGGCCTGCTGATGGCGTCGGGCATTCCTTACGACAGCGAGAAGGGCCGGGCGTTGACCGGCGCCATCTCGGCCTTGATGACCGGCGAGGCCTATGTCACCTCGGCCGAGATGTCGGCCGAGCTGGGCGCCTTCCCCGGCTATGGCGCCAACGCCAAGCATATGCTGCGGGTCATGCGCAACCATCGCCGCGCCGCCTATGGCCTGACCTCGGGCTATGAAGGTCTGGACATCGCCCCCGTGCCGCTGGACGCCGACAACTGCCCCGACCAGGCGCTGGTCGCCGCCGCCCGTCTGTCCTGGGACCATGTGCTGGAACTGGGCGAAAAGCACGGCTTCCGCAACGCCCAGGCCACCGTGGTGGCGCCCACCGGCACCATCGGCCTGGTGATGGATTGCGACACCACCGGCATCGAGCCCGACTTCGCCCTGGTGAAGTTCAAGAAGCTGGCTGGCGGCGGTTACTTCAAGATCATCAACCGCATGGTCCCCGAAGCCCTGCGCACGCTGGGTTACTCGGAAAGCGACATCGCCGAGATCATCCGCTACGCCGTCGGCCACGCCACCCTGCGCGACGCGCCCGGCATCAACCACGACAAGCTGCGGGCCAAGGGCTTCACCGACGAAATCCTGGAAACGATCGAGCAGTCGCTGGAAGCCGCCTTCGACATCAAGTTCGTCTTCAACAAATACACCCTGGGCACCGAATTCTGCACCGAGGTGCTGAAGATCAGCACAGCACAGTTGGACGATTTGTCCTTCGACCTGTTGGCCCATATCGGCTTTTCCAAGCACGACATCGATGCCGCCAACACCTATTGCACCGGCGCCATGACCCTGGAAGGTGCGCCCTTCCTGAAGGCCGAGCATCTGGCCGTGTTCGATTGCGCCAGCCCCTGCGGCAAGATCGGCAAGCGCTTCCTGTCGGCGGAAAGCCACATCCACATGATGGCCGCGGCGCAACCCTTCATCTCGGGCGCCATTTCCAAGACCATCAACATGCCCAACTCGGCCAGCGTCGAGGATTGCAAGAACGCCTACATGCTGTCCTGGCGCCTGGGTCTGAAGGCCAACGCGCTGTACCGTGACGGTTCCAAGCTGTCGCAGCCCTTGCAGGCCGCTTTGCTGGACGATGCCGGCGAGTTGGAAGAAGAACTGGCCGACAAGCCGTTGGCGGCGCGGGCCGAGATCGTCGCCGAACGCATCGTCGAACGCGTGGTCGCCGCTCGCCGCCACAAGTTGCCCGACCGCCGCAAGGGTTACACCCAAAAGGCCATGGTCGGCGGCCACAAGGTGTATTTGCGCACCGGCGAATACGAGGACGGCAAGGTCGGCGAGATCTTCATCGACATGCACAAGGAAGGCGCCGCCTTCCGCGCCATGATGAACAACTTCGCCATCGCCGTGTCCATCGGCCTGCAATACGGCGTGCCGCTGGAGGAATTCGTCGAAGCCTTCACCTTCACCCGCTTCGAGCCGCAAGGCATGGTGGAAGGCAACGAAACCATCAAGATGGCCACCTCGATCCTGGATTACATCTTCCGCGAACTGGCCATTTCCTATCTGTCGCGCAACGACCTGGCCCATGTGGAACCGGCCGATTTGACGCCTGACACCGTCGGTCGCGGCAACGCCGAGGGCCAGTTGGAAAAGGCGGCGGCCGTGGTCGAACGCGTCACCTCCAAGGGTTACGTGCGGTCCAAGTTCCTGGTGGTCTCGGGTGGCAATGGCGGCGGTGCCTCCGCCGCCGCCCTGTCGGCCGACATCGCCGGCACCACGCTGACCACCACCCAGGTGGCGCTGAGCGTGGACGCCGAAACCGCCATCCAAGCCTTCGACGCCCGCGCCGAGGAAATCAAGAAGGCCCGCATGAAGGGCTACGAAGGCGACGCCTGCCCCGAATGCGGCAACTTCACCCTGGTGCGCAACGGTACCTGTTTGAAGTGCGACACCTGCGGCGGCACCACCGGCTGCTCGTGACGGCATAAGCCGGGGGTCGTCTCAACCTCTCTTCGGCCCCAGGCTGCAAAGGCCGGCTTTCGCAAGAAAGCCGGCCTTTTTGTTGGGGGGAAGTCCAGCACGGCCGAGTTCATTGGATGACCTGTTCCCCTGATTGATCCCGTTCAGAGGTTGAGTCCCGTGTCCCTGTGATGCCCGAAATGGGCGGTGATGGCAATGTGGGCCGGGGC
>JAIWOG010000068.1 GCA_020217035.1 Magnetospirillum sp.
CTGCACGAAGTGAAGCTGATCGTCGACCTGATCTATGAAGGCGGCATCGCCAACATGCGCTACTCGATCTCGAACACCGCCGAATACGGCGACTACGTGACCGGCCCGCGCATCATCACCGAGGAAACCAAGGCCGAGATGAAGCGCGTGCTGGAAGACATCCAGCAGGGCCGTTTCGTCCGCGACTGGATGCTGGAATGCAAGGCCGGCCAGCCGTCCTTCAAGGCCACCCGCCGCATCCAGGCCGAACACCCCATCGAGCAGGTGGGCGAACGCCTGCGCGGCATGATGCCGTGGATCGCCAAGAACAAGCTGGTGGACAAGGCCAAGAACTAAGCCTTTTCCGACTGACGGAACAAACCCCCGGGGACGCCTCCCCGGGGGTTTTTTGTTTTGTCGATGGACGTTGTTTCGCAGCGCACACCGGGCAGTGTTGACACTCTAAAAATTTATCGATAAACAATAATCACTACCCGTTAATCGTGATGTTTTTTTCGTAAGGAACAACGTCAATGACCTCATTGTCCCGTTTGGCCGCGACCGCGAGCCTGCTCTCCATCGCAGCCCTGCCCGCCATGGCCGCCGAAGCGTTGCCCGGCACGCCCGACTATAATTCGTGGTATGCCGGCCTTGACGCCGCCTTCAGCGCCACCTCGGACACCGCCGTCCAAGGCAGCAGCCAGGGCAAGATTCAATACGACAACACTGTCAACCTGGGCGGCCTCAAGCTGGGCTATCGCCCCGAAGCCCTGTACAGCAACACCGGCGCCGTAAGGTTCGAGGCCGAATTGCTGGGCCGCTCGGCCAGCCTCAAAAGCGTCACCCAAAACGGCGTCACCACCAAACCCAAGGGCGAGTTGAACATGGGAGCGCTGATGGTGAACGCCTATTACGACTTCCATACCGGAACCGCCTTCACCCCTTATGTGGGCGGCGGCATCGGTATCGCCGCGGCTGAATTCAGCGACAATCCAGGGCTGGGCATCACCGACAAGAAGTCGACGGACACCATGATGGCCGGACAACTGAGCGTCGGCGTCGCCTATACCCCCGAGATGTGGCCGAACACCACATGGAACATCGGCTACAACTACTTCCACATGGACGATTCCCAGTTCAAGACCGGGAATGGCCACGTCACCCTTGACGCTGTGAGCGTCAGCAGCTTGCAACTGGGGTTCCGATACGGCTTCTGACGCGCATCGCCGTCCGCCCCTCGGCCTCGGGGCGGGCGGCCCCCCTTGCCGCCCGTTCCCCGACCCATTACAGTGCCGGCGCCTGACGTCCCCAGGCGTGAAAGCGACCACCATGACCGACGCCAAACTCACCCGCTGGAGCTTTCTTCTGTTCGTCTTCGCCGCCTTGTCCGGCCTCCAGGCGATTGTCGCCCCCATTCTGTTGATGGTGAACGGCACCCCGATCACCCTGTCCCATGGCAGCGAAATCTGGAGCACCACCCTGCAAGCGTTGTCCGCCGTCGATGGCGCCATGCTGGTGACCGCCGTGATGGCACCGCAACTCGCCTGGATCTACGCCATGGCCCAGGTGGCCCTGCTGGCCCTGGATTACCGGCGCGGCCTGCTGTTCCATAGCAGCCTGACCAAGCGGTTCATCCGTCTGGGCGTGGCCATGTTCGTGGCTTCGGTGCTTGGCTCGACCGCCGCTCCTGTGCTAGGCCAGATCTTCTTCGCCCGCGGTGTTCTGCCGTGGGTCCCCGACATTCCGCTGTTCGCGGCTGTCGACACATCGCTGGCCATGGCCGGCGTGTTGTTTTTCGTTCTGGGCAAGGTCATGCAGCGTGGCGCCGAACTGCAGGATTCCGACTCGCTCACCATTTGAAACGAAGGCCCGATGTCGATTGTCGTCAACCTGGATGTGATGCTGGCCAAGCGCAAGATGCGCCTGATGGAACTCGCCGACAAAGTGGGCATCAGCTTGGCCAATCTGTCCATCTTGAAGACCGGCAAGGCAAAGGCCGTCCGCTTCAGCACACTGGAATCCATCTGCCGCGCCCTGGAATGCCAACCGGGCGACATCCTGGAATTCCGCGAAGACAGGGACTGACCCTTTCCAACGCCCCCCGCTGAATTCCGCACCCGATTGTGGTTCCCGCTCTCATTCGTTTCCGGGTGGCGCCACTCCCTCCGAAAGAAGTATTCTAAAACGGGGAATACATCACAAGGACCACGGCGATGATCGCGCGGCTGCGCCGTCATATGACTTTGACCCGGGCTTGGCTGGGATTGATCATGCTGTTGTGCCTGGCCGTTCTGGTCTGGGACGTCGGCCGTGCCCACCAGCAGAACCGCAAGCAGACGGTCGAGCGATTGGTCGCCTTGGCCAAGGTGGTGGAATCCCGTGCCTCCCTGACCTTCCAAACCGTGGACATGCTGTTGCGGGATTCGGCCAGCCAGCTACCGCCCGACAGCGCCCAGCCGGGGGATCAGGACTATCACCGCTACCTGATGGGGCGATCCTTCCTGCACACCGAACAAATCATCCTCTCGGTGGTGTCGGCTGACGGCGTGGTCCTCCATTCCTCGAAGCCCGAACTGGTGGGACGCCCCGTCGGCAAACGCGAATATCTGGACCACTTCCGCGCCCACCCCGAAGACGACCGCCTGTTCATCAGCAGCCCGTCGGTCAGCGTCGCCAACAATCCCATCATCTTCACCGCCCGTGCCGTCCGCCATGAAGACGGCAGCCTGCGGGCGGTGGTCGTCACCGGCATCAAGCCCGACATCCTGGCGTCGCTGGTGCGTTCCGCCCTGCCGACCGAGACCAGCGGCGCCATCGCCGTGCAGAACCGCGACCACGTCATCCTGGCCCGCTTGCCAGAATTGGCCCAGGCGGCGCCGGGCACGCGCATGCTCGACAACCCGGCCAACAAACGCCACCTGACCCAGGGGGTGGAGCAATCCGTCCATCACGAGGTCACCGGCCCCGATGGCGTGTCGCGGCTGGTGGTGCTTCGCCAGGCCAATTCCTTCGGGCTGTTGGTGGTGGTCACCGTCGCCAATGGCGAATTGATGGAACCGGTGTGGAACACCCTGATCGCCGATTCCCTGTTCCTGATCATCGTCGGCGGCGTCGTCATCGTCCTGGGGCGCTTCCTGGGTATCCGCGAACGCCAGCGCCAGGACGCCCAGGAACAGGTCGCCCGGGCACGCGACTATTACATGCGGGTGCTCGACAACCTGCCAGTGCTGATCTGGCGATCCGATTCCATCGGCCGCATCGACTATGTCAACGGCACCTTGCAAGGCTTCACCGGCAGCCAGGATGCCGAATTGTCGCGCAGCATCCATCCGGACGACCTGGGGGCCTGGCGCGCCGCCGCCGCCCGGCGGCACAAGGATGGCGGCAGCAGCGAATTGGAATACCGCTTGCTGCGCCAGGATGGGGAATACCGCTGGATGCACGAACTGGCCCAGCCTTTCCCGCATCAGGACGGCAGCTTCGCCGGCCATCTGGCGGCCTGCCTGGACGTCACCGACGCCCGGCAAGCCCAGGACAAGCTGACCCAGTCCAACGCCGAGTTGGAACAATTCGCCTATGTGGCCAGCCACGACTTGCGGGAACCCTTGCGCATGATCAGTTCCTACATGGGGTTGATCGAACGCCGTCTGGGCGACGCGGCCGGCGACGACCTGCGCGAGTTCCTGGCCTTCGCCAAGGACGGCGCCACCCGCATGGACAAGCTGATCCTGGATCTGTTGCAATATTCCCGCATCGGCCGCATGTCGGCGCCGAAATCCTTGCTGGACATGTCGGAATGCCTGGCGCTGGCGCTGACCCATCTGGGGGGGCGCATCGACGAAAGCCACGCCCACATCTGCGTCGGAGAGATGCCCCGGGTCTTCGCCAGCGAGGACGACATGGTGCGCCTGTTCCAGAACCTGATCGGCAACGCCATCAAGTATTCCCGCCCCGACACCCCGCCGCATGTGGCCATCACCTGCGACCGCGAGGCCGGGGCCTGGCGCTTCAGCATCCAGGACAACGGCATCGGCATCGACCACGGCTATTTCGACCGGGTGTTCCGCATCTTCCAGCGCCTGCACGGGCGGGACGAACATGGCGGCGGTTCCGGCATCGGCCTGTCCATCTGCAAGAAGATCGTCGAGAACCATGATGGCCGCATCTGGGTGGATTCCCCCGGCCCGGGCCTGGGCACCACCTTCTATTTCACCCTGCCCGCCCATGCGGCGCCCCCGACCAATTCCTGACCCGTCCTGCGCCTTTTGTCCCCTTGTGCACATGACGCCAAGCTTCTAGCCTGCAACCGGATTGGTTCGGGGCGTGGCGCCATGTTGGCGAAGATCAGGTTGGAATGGTTGGGGGCGGGAGGCGCCGTTCTGTTGGCGCTGGTTGCGGCGCTGTGGAGCGTGTCGGCCACCACCAGAACCCACAGGGCCGACGTCGAAGCGCGGCTGGACGCCCTGGCCAGGGTTGTCGAGGCGCGGACCGCCCAGACCATCGTCTCCATCGACCTTTTGTTGCGCGACGCGGTGCTGGAACTGCCCGCCGGCGACATCGCCCAGGACGCCGACTACCACCGTTTTCTCGCCGCCCGCTCGCGCTTCCAGCCCGACACCTTGTCGGTGTCGATCATTTCCCCCGACGGAACCGTCCTGCATTCGGTCTTGCCGGAACTGATCGGCAAGAACGTGGGCGAACGGTCGTATCTCAATTTTTTCCGCGACCACCCGGATTCCGACCAATTGTTCATCGGCGAGCCGGTGATCGGCTTGAAGGGACGCGAGTTCATCCCCCTGGCCCGCGCCGTCCGCGACGACCAAAACAAGCTGCGCCTGGTGGTGGTCGCCACCCTTCAGCCCAGCCAGATCAACCAGATCGTCGAAGCCGCGCTGCCCCAGGAAGACAGCGGCCTGATTTCGTTGACCAACCGCGACCATGTGGTGTTGGCGGTGGCGCCGCCGCAACCCGACACGATCGGCAAGTCCCTGGCCAAGACGCCGCTGCGTGTCGCCCATCTGAACACCGGCCGCGATTCCAGCATCCAGGAAGGGGCCGGGCGTATCAACGACACCTATCGGATCATCGCTTATCGCACCGCGCAGCCTTGGGGCTTCGTCATCGGCGTCAGCATATCCCACACCGACATGACGCGGCAGATGGTCCCGCATTACCTGGCCGGCGGCGCCCTGGTCGGCTTGGTCGCCTTGGCCGCCACGATCTTCCTGCGGCTTCGCCGCGTCAGGGAACGCAGCCGCCGGGACGCGGAAAAGCTGATGCTGCGGGCCCGCGAACATTACCTGCGCGGTCTGGACGAGATGCCGGCCTTGGTGCGCCGGACCGATGGCACCGGAAAGTGCCTGACCGTCAACAGCGCCTGGACCCGGCTGACCGGACAAAGCCCCGAACAAGCCCAGGATCGGGGCTGGCTGGACGCCGTCCACCCCGACGACCGCGACAGGGTGGCGGCCGAAAACGGCGAGCACGAATACCGGCTTATCCGCGCTGACGGCGGCACCGCCTGGATCCACGAGGTCATTCGTCCGTTGCGCGACCAGGACGGTTTCGACATGGGATTGCTGGCGTCGGGGATCGACGTCACGTCGTCGCGGGAATTCCAGGAAAAGCTGCAACAATCCAACGCCGAGTTGGAACAATTCGCTTATGTGGCCAGCCACGACATGCGGGAACCCTTGCGCATGATCTCGTCCTATCTGGGGCTGATCGAACGCCGGCTGGCGCCTGCGGGCGAAGTGGCGGAATTCCTGGCCTTCGCCAAGGACGGCGCCCAGCGCATGGACAAGCTGATCTTGGATCTGCTGCAATATTCCCGCATCGGCCGCCTGTCGGAAGCCAAGACGATGACCGATTTGGGCCAGGCCGCCCACGAAGCCCGCGCCCATCTGGAACTGGCCCTGGCCGAACAAGGCGCCTGCCTGGAAATCGGTGCGCTTCCCACCATCTTCGCCAGTCCCGACGACATGGTGAGGTTGTTCCAGAACCTGATCGCCAATGCCATCAAATATCGTCAGCCGGGGATTGCCCCCAAGGTGTCGATTACCGCCACCCGCCTTACCGGCGCCTGGCAAATCTCGGTGGCCGACAACGGCATCGGCATCACCCCTGAATTCTTCGACCGCGTCTTCCGCATCTTCCAACGCCTGCACGGCCGCGACGATCATGGCGGCGGCACCGGCATCGGCCTTTCCATCTGCAAGAAGATCGTCGAGAACCATGGCGGCCGCATCTGGGTGGATTCGCCGGGCCCCAACCAGGGTTCGGTGTTCACCTTCACCCTGCCCGCCTGATACCAAATTGTTTCACATCACCGGTTGACAAGGGCGTCCATCTTGGACTTCCTATAGCCGCGACGTGACCGGCCGCCACAATTTGGCCATTTTCGCGTTCCAAACCATCCGCCCGTGACCGAACGCCCTTCCCCGGGTCAGCGCCAGCGGGAAGGCAAACTCGATCTGGGCAGGCCCCATGGACAAGAACCGCGTCATCATCTTCGACACCACGCTGCGCGACGGCGAGCAATCGCCCGGCGCCTCGATGAACCTGGAAGAGAAGGTCAAGATCGCGCTCGCCCTTGAAGACATGGGCGTCGACGTCATCGAAGCCGGCTTCCCCATCGCGTCCAACGGCGATTTCGAGGCGGTCCAAGCGGTGGCCAAGGTGGTCAAGAACGCGTCGGTCTGCGGCTTGGCCCGCGCCGCCAAGGGCGACATCGAACGCTGCGCCGAGGCGGTGAAGCTGGCGCCGCGTCATCGCATCCACACCTTCATCTCGACCAGCCCGCTGCACATGAAGTTCAAGCTGCAGATGGAGCCGGAAAAGGTTCTGGAAAAGATCAAGGAATCGGTGGCCTTCGCCCGCAACCTGGTGGAAGACGTGGAATGGTCGGCCGAGGACGGCTCGCGCACCGAACACGACTTCCTGTGCCGCTCGGTCGAAGCCGCCATCACCGCGGGCGCCCGGACCATCAACATCCCCGACACCGTCGGCTACGCCGTGCCGGAAGAATACGCCGCCCTGATCGCCATGCTGGTCAACCGGGTGCCCAACATCGACAAGGCCATCTTGTCGGTGCATTGCCACAACGATCTGGGCTTGGCGGTGGCCAATTCGCTGGCCGCGCTGGGCGCCGGCGCCCGCCAGGTGGAATGCACCATCAACGGCCTGGGCGAACGCGCCGGCAACGCCGCCATGGAAGAAATCGTCATGGCGCTGCGCACTCGCCACGACCTGATGCCCTACACCACCGGCATCAAGACCGAACACATCACGCGGACCTCGCGGCTGGTCTCGGCCATTTCCGGTTTCGTGGTCCAGCCCAACAAGGCTATCGTCGGCAAGAACGCCTTCGCCCACGAATCGGGCATCCATCAGGACGGCATGCTGAAATGTGCCCAGACCTACGAGATCATGACGCCTGAATCGGTAGGCTTGAACCGTTCGTCGCTGGTCATGGGCAAGCATTCCGGCCGCGCCGCCTTCAAGGACAAGCTGAAGCAACTGGGCTACGAACTGGGCGACAATGCCGTCGAGGACGCCTTCGCCCGCTTCAAGGATCTGGCCGACCGCAAGAAGGAAGTGTTCGACGAGGACATCGTCGCCCTGGTGGACGAAGCGGTGTTCCGCGACAATGAACGCATCCGCTTCAAGGGCCTGGAAGTGCTGTGCGGCACCCGCCACAACCCGCCCAAGGCCGAGTTGGAACTGGAGATCGACGGCCAGTTGCATTCGGTCAAGGCCAGCGGCGACGGCCCCGTCGACGCCACCTTCAACGCCATCAAGATGCTGTGCCCGCACGAGGCGCGGCTGCTGCTGTACCAGGTGCACGCGGTGACCCAAGGCACCGACGCCCAGGCCGAGGTGACGGTGCGCTTGGAGGAGGACGGCAAGACCGTCAACGGCCAAGGCGCGGACACCGACACCATGGTCGCCTCGGCCCGGGCCTATGTTAAAGCCTTGAACAAACTTTTGACCAAGAGGCAAAAAACCGCCCCCCTGGCGGTCACGCCCTGATATAACACCCGGCGTCCGCCGTTTATGCGCGATCATTTGAGCGAGGGATTATGTTTCCGAACCTGACGGGCTGGTTTTCCGCCGACATGGCCATCGACCTTGGTACCGCCAACACCCTGGTTTACGTGAAGGGTCGCGGCATCGTCCTGAACGAGCCCTCGGTGGTCGCCATCGCCGAGGAAAAGGGCAAGAAGAAGGTTCTGGCCGTCGGCGACGAAGCCAAGATGATGCTGGGCCGCACCCCGGGCTACATCCAGGCCATCCGCCCGCTTCGCGACGGCGTCATCGCCGATTTCGAAGTGGCGGAAGAAATGATCAAGCATTTCATCCGCAAGGTTCACAACCGTCGCTCCTTCGCCAGCCCGCTGGTCATCGTCTGCGTGCCGTCGGGGTCCACCGCCGTGGAACGCCGCGCCATCCAGGAATCGGCCGAATCGGCCGGCGCCCGCAAGGTGTTCCTGATCGAAGAACCCATGGCGGCGGCCATCGGCGCCGGCCTGCCGGTGACCGAGCCCACCGGCTCGATGGTCGTCGACATCGGCGGCGGCACCACCGAAGTGGCCGTGCTGTCGCTCGGCGGCATCGTCTATTCCCGTTCGGTGCGCGTCGGCGGCGACAAGATGGACGAAGCCATCATCGCCTATATCCGCCGCAACCATAACCTGTTGATCGGCGAAGGCTCGTCCGAGCGCATCAAGAAGGAAATCGGCTCGGCCTGCCCGCCGGAAGACGGCGAAGGCCGCACCATGGAAATCAAGGGCCGCGACCTGATGAACGGCGTGCCCAAGGAACTGATCGTTTCCGAACGCCAGATCGCCGAGAGCCTGGCCGAACCGGTGGGCGCCATCATCGAGGCGGTCAAGGTCGCCCTGGAACACACCGCCCCCGAACTGGCCGCCGACATCGTCGATAAGGGCATCGTGCTGACCGGCGGCGGTGCGTTGTTGTCCAACCTGGACTATGTGTTGCGTCACGCCACCGGCCTGCCGGTGTCCATCGCCGACGACCCGCTGTCCTGCGTGGCACTGGGAACCGGCCGCGCACTTGAGGAAATGCCCAAGCTGAAGAACGTGCTGTCCAGCATGTACTAGTTTTTGTGCATCAATATGTAGTAGTCTGACCTGAATCGGTCGCCGGCATAGCCGGCGGCCCTGATTCAGACAAAAGGGGGAAAGCGTGAAGCAGTCCGGTGCGGTCGGACGCCTGGCGACATTGCGGCTTTTGGCCCAACGTTTCGCCTTCGTCTCCCTGGTTGTCGCCGCCTTCGCGCTGATGATCCTGGGCAAGGCCGACATCGTCCTGATCGAGCGCACCCGCACTGCCGTGGCCGACGCCGTCGCCCCCATCCTGGATGCCCTGTCGCGTCCCGCCGCCACCATCGCCGAGTTCACCGAAAGCATCCGCGAACTGGCCTCGCTCAGGGCCGAGAACGCCCGTCTGCGCCAGGAAAACCAGCGCCTGTTGCATTGGCAGACGGTGGCGCGGCGCCTGGACGCCGAGAACACCGTCTTGCACGAACATCTGAACGTGGTCACCGACGCCGACGCCGCCTTCGTCACCGCCCGGGTGATCGGCGATTTGGGCTCGGCCTATGGCCATTCCATGCTGCTGAACGCGGGTTCGCGCGATGGCGTGCGCAAGGGCCAGGCGGTGTTGTCGGGGGAAACGCTAATCGGCTACATCGCCGAGGTGGGCGACCGTTCGGCCCGTCTTCTGTTGCTGACCGACATCAACGCCAAGATCCCGGTGGTGGTGGAAAGCTCGCGCACCCGGGCCATCCTGACCGGCGACAACAAGGCGCGGCCCAAGCTGAACTACGTGGCCGGCAACCCCTCGATCTCGGTGGGCGACCGCATCATCACCGCCGCGTCGGGCGCCGCCTTCCCTCCCGGCCTGCCCATCGGCGTGGTGGCCTCCAACGCCGACGGAATCATCCGCGTCGAGCCATTCGTCCAGCGACACGAATTGGAATACGTGGCCATCGTCGATT
>JAIWOG010000069.1 GCA_020217035.1 Magnetospirillum sp.
TCGGCCTGGGCGGCATCCTGCCCTTTGAAAAGCCGCCGATGCCGGAACGGCGCCGACGCGGGGCCGACAGCGGAGCGGGCAATTGAAGCCCTCGGTCTGGGTGCGCATGGATTCCTGGGTGCGCCATCTGGTTCCCTTTGGGGTGACCCTGGCCATGCTGCTGCTGACCGCCGTTCCCACCCACATACCCGGCCTGGCCGGCATCGTGCCGATGCTGCCGCTGATGGGGGTGTATTACTGGGCCATCTATCGCCCCGACCTGCTGCCGGCGTGGCTGGCTTTCGTCATCGGCTTGCTTTACGACATCATCGCCGGCACGCCCTTGGGGGTGAACGCCCTGGTGCTGTTGCTGGTGCAAAGCGTGGCCGCCGGCCAGCGCCGCTTCTTCCTGGGCAAGTCGTTCATGGTGTCGTGGTGGGCCTTCGGCCTGCTGGCGGCCAGCGCCTCGGGCGGGACCTGGGTGTTGGTCACCCTGCTGCTGGGCCGGGCCATCGACCCCACGCCGCTGTTCTTCGAATATCTTCTGACCATGGGGTTGTTTCCCATCCTGACCTGGGCATTGGCCCGTACCCAGATGGCCTTCCTGAAAGAGGCCTGAGGCATGTACCACGACAACGACCGTTCGAAGATGTTCAGCCGCCGGGCCCTGCTGCTGGCCGGCGGCAAGGGCGCCCTGGTCAGCGCCCTGGTCGCCCGCATGTATTACCTGCAGGTGATCGAGGCCGAGCGCTATACCATGTTGAGCGACGAAAACCGCGTCTCGATGCGCCTGTTGGCGCCGCCGCGCGGGCTGATCCTCGACCGCAACGGCACCGCCATGGCGGTGAACCAACACAATTACCGCGTTCTGGTGGTGTCGGAACAGACGCCCAGCCTGGATTACACCCTGGACGCGCTGTCGCAGATCATCTCGTTGGGCGACCACGACCGCGCCCGTGTCATCAAGGAAGCCCGCCGGCGGCGGTCCTTCGTGCCGATCACCGTGCGCGAGAACCTGTCTTGGGAAGAAGTGGCGCGCATCGAGGTCAACGCCCCCGATTTGCCCGGGGTGCTGATCGACGTCGGCCAAAGCCGCTATTATCCGCTGGAGCATCTGGGAGCCCACATCCTGGGCTATGTGGCGGCGGTGTCGGAAAACGACCAGACCAACACCGACCCGCTGGAAGAACTGCCCGGCTTCCGCATCGGCAAGGCCGGAGTGGAAAAGATCTACGACATGGCGCTCAGGGGCCGCGGCGGCACCAGCCAGGAAGAGGTCAACGCCGTCGGCCGTGTCATGCGCGAGTTGGATCGGCGCGAGGGCGAGCCCGGCGTCGACCTGACCCTGACGCTGGACATGCGCCTGCAGGAATACGCCGCCCAGCGATTGGGCGACGAATCAGCGGCCGCCGTGGTCATGGACATCCATACCGGCGAAGTGATCGTCATGGCCTCGACGCCGTCCTTCGACCCCAACGCCTTCAACCGTGGCCTGACCCACGACGAATGGAAGGACCTGTCCACCAACCCCTTGGCGCCGCTGCAAAACAAGGCCATATCCGGCACCTTCGCACCGGGCTCGACCTTCAAGATGGTGGTGGCCATCGCCGCCCTGGAAGCCGGCGTCATCAGCCCGGAGCAGACGGTGCTGTGCCGGGGCCACACGGAATTGGGCAGCATCAAGTTCCACTGCTGGAAGAAAGGCGGCCACGGTTCGGTTGACCTGGTCAACGCGCTGAAAGGCTCGTGCGACGTTTATTTCTATGAAATCGCCCGCCGGGTCGGCTTCGACAAGGTGGCGGAAGTGGCCAACCGCTTCGGGTTGGGGGTGCCCACCGGCATCGACCTGCCCAACGAACGGTCCGGCCTGATTCCCAACCGCGCCTGGAAAAGGAAAGCACTGGGCCAGCCCTGGCATCCCGGCGAAACCCTGATCAACGGCATCGGCCAGGGCTATTGCCTGACGACGCCGTTGCAACTGGCGGTGATGACGGCGCGGATCGCCAATGGCGGCCAGCAGGTGATCCCCCATGTGGCCCGCGACCTGATCGTCGACAAGCAAGCCATCCCCCGCGACGCCCCCACCTGGAAGTCCTGCGGCGTGTCGCAACGCAGCCTGAGCCTTGTGCGCAAAGGCATGAACGCGGTGTCCAACGAACCCGGCGGCACCGCCTTTCGCGCCCGCATCGAGCAGGAAGGCATGTGGCTGTCGGGCAAGACCGGCACCGCCCAGGTGCGCCGCATCACCATGCGCGAACGCGAAACCGGGGTGAAGAAGAACGAAGACCTGCCGTGGAAGGAACGCGACCACGCGCTTTTCGTCGCCTACGCCCCGGAAGACGCGCCACGCTATTCCATCGCCGTGGTGGTGGAACATGGCGGCGGCGGTTCGGCGGTGGCCGCCCCCATCGCGCGCGACATCATGCTGGAAGTGCAAAAGCGCGAACGCGCCCGTGTCGCCGAACAACCCGAACAGAAACGCCAGCACAGTTGTTCCGCCCCCGGCTGCAAGGATCACGGCTGATGCTGCGCCCCACCCCCCGTCTGTCCTCGCGCCTGAACCGCACCGAAATGAGCTGGCGGGAAAAGATCTGGCAGATCAACTGGTCGCTGGTCGCCCTGCTGACCGCCATCGCGTCGGTGGGATTTCTGACCCTTTATTCCGCCGCCAAAGGATCGCTTGAACCCTGGGCCATCAAGCAGATGGTCCGCTTCGCCATGGGCATCGCCGTCATGATCACCGTGGCGGTGATCGACTTGCGCTTCTGGATGCGCCACGCCTACGGGCTCTATGTCCTTTCCGTGGTCCTGCTGGTCGCCGTCGAGGTCAAGGGCACCATCGGCATGGGGGCACAGCGCTGGATCGATTTGGGATTCATCCAGTTGCAGCCGTCCGAGATCATGAAGATCGCCATGATCCTGACCCTGGCCCGTTATTTCCATGGCGCCACCATTCAGGACGTCGGCCGCCCCACCTACCTGATTCCGCCTTTGCTGTTGGTGTTGCTGCCGGTGGCGTTGGTGATGAAGCAACCCGACCTGGGCACCGCCATGATGGTGCTGATGAGTTCGGGGGCCATCTTCTTCATGGCCGGGGTGCGGCTGTGGAAATTCGGCATCCTGCTGGCCGGCGGGCTGGGCTCGATTCCCGTCGCCTGGCAATTCCTGCACGATTACCAGAAGAAACGCGTCATCATCTTCCTGAATCCCGACCAGGACCCGCTGGGGGCCGGCTATCATATCACCCAATCCAAGATCGCCCTTGGATCGGGCGGCATCTTCGGCAAGGGTTACATGAACGGCACCCAGGCCGGGTTGAACTTCCTGCCGGAAAAGCAGACCGACTTCATCTTCACCATGTTCGGCGAGGAATGGGGGTTGATGGGGGGCTTGTTCCTGCTGGGGCTGTACGTGCTGTTGACCGCCTTCGGCTACGCCATCGCCATGCGCTGCCGCTCGCAGTTCGGCCGGCTGGTGGCCTTGGGCATCACCACCACCTTCTTCCTGTATTTCTTCATCAACACCGCCATGGTGATGGGCTTGGTGCCGGTGGTCGGCGTGCCGCTGCCGCTGATTTCCTATGGCGGCACCGCCATGTTGTCGCTGCTGTTCGGCTGGGGCCTGGTGATGAGCGCCTATATCCACCGCGACCTGCCCATCGGCCGTCGCGGCGGCCACGACGACTGACCGCCCCCGGTTCTTTTTCCCCAACCCAAGGCCGCGCGTCGATCCACATCTGAGAAAGATTCTCATCAGCATTGCAATCGCTTCGCACTTGCGTGATTATAGCCCCTCATTTCTTGTGGAAAGCGGGGTCTATCCAATGAAGCGTATGATGATGGTTGCCGCCTCGGCGGCGGTTCTGCTGGCCGCTGGACCGGCCGCGGCGGCCGGCGTGGACAAGAAGGCGGTGCTTTCGACCTATGCCGACATCGCCCATGCCAAGTACGAAGATTCGCTGGTCGCCGCCAAGACGCTGAAGGTGGCCGTCGATGCCCTGGTCGCCGCCCCCAGCGCCGAGACCCTGGCCGCCGCCAAGGCCGCCTGGGTCGCCGCCCGCGTGCCCTACCAGCAATCGGAAGCCTTCCGCTTCGGCAACGCCGCCGTGGACGAATGGGAAGGCAAGGTCAACGCCTGGCCGCTGGACGAAGGCTTGATCGACTATGTCAACCCCGACACCTATGGCACCGAATCGGGGGAAAACCCCCTTTACACCGCCAACATCATCGCCCATCCCAAGCTGAAGGTCGCGGGCAAAAGCCTGAACGCCAGCAAGGTGGACAAGAAGCTTTTGGAAAAGCTGCACGAGGCCGGCGGCGTCGAAGCCAACGTCACCACTGGCTACCACGCCATCGAGTTCATGCTGTGGGGCCAGGACACCAACGGCACCGGCCCGGGCGCCGGCAACCGTCCGGCCAGCGATTTCGACACCAAGAACTGCACCGGCGGCAATTGCGACCGCCGCGTCGCCTTCCTGGTCGCCGCCACCGACCTGCTGGTCGACGACTTGAAGACCATGGTCGACGGCTGGGGCGCCAAGGGCAAGATTCGCGCCAAGCTGCTGAAGGGCAAGCCCGATGCCGGCATCGCCACCATCGTCACCGGCCTGGGCAGCCTGTCCTATGGCGAGTTGGCGGGCGAACGCATGAAGCTGGGCCTGATGCTGCACGATCCCGAGGAAGAGCACGATTGCTTCTCGGACAACACTCACAACTCGCATTTCTATGATGCCAAGGGCATCCAGAACGTCTATCTGGGCCAATACACCCGCATCGACGGCACCCAGGTCAAAGGCCCCAGCCTGTCCGACCTGATCGCCGCCAAGGACGCGACCCTGGATGCCGACATGAAGGCCAAGCTGGAAGCGACCATGACCGCCATGGGCGTGCTGGTGAAGACCGCCGAATCCGGCGAATCCTACGACCAGATGATCGGCGCCGAGAACGCCCCCGGCAACGCCAAGGTCCAGGCCGCCATCGACGCCCTGGTGGCGCAGACCCGCTCGCTGGAAAAGGCGGTGGCGGTGCTGGCGCTGGGCGAGGTCAAGTTCGAGGGCTCGGATTCCTTGGACAACCCGACCGCTGTCGGCAAGTAACCGCACGCTTACAAACGGGGTCGCCATGGGCGGCCCCGTTCTGTTTATTTCAGAAAGGATGAAACAATGCGGGTGTGGGGATATTCCGCCTTTATCGCTTTGCTGATGGCCGGTTCGGCCTGGGCCGGGGGCTTGGCCCCGTTGGACGCCGGAGAAGAGTTTCCCGGTGGCGCCGCCACCCATTCCAAAGCTCTGAACCGTGACGCCTTCTCACACTTTTCCGCCAACATGCCTTTCGCCAAGGAAATGGATTTCAAGGTCGGCAACGGTTTTTTCCGCCGCTTCTGGGTCACCGCGCCGTCCTCCACCAAGGCCGCCGACGGATTGGGGCCGCTGTTCAACGCGCGGGCCTGCCAGAACTGCCATCTGAAGGACGGACGCGGCCACCCGCCGGCCGAGGGCGAGGAAGCCGTGTCCATGTTCCTGCGCCTGTCCATCCCGCCGCAAACCGACGAACAGAAGGCCGCCATCGCCCAGGGCCGCGCCAACATCGTTCCCGACCCCACCTATGGCGGCCAATTGCAGAACTTCGCCATCGCCGGCCACGCCGCCGAGGGCCGCATGGTCGTCCAGTACACGGAAATCCCGGTCAAGCTGTCCGATGGCGAGACGGCGAGCCTGCGCAAGCCCAGCTATTCCATCGCCGATCTGGGATATGGCCCCACCCATCCCGATCTGATGATCTCGCCCCGTGTCGCCCCGCCGATGATCGGCCTGGGCCTGTTGGAAGCCATCGCCGAGGAAGAGTTGGTCGCCCGCGCCGACCCCGACGACAAGGACGGCGACGGCATTTCCGGCCGCGCCAAGATGATCTGGGGGATCGAGGAAGGCCGGCTGATGCTGGGCCGTTTCGGCTGGAAGGCCGGCAACCCCACGGTCAAGCAGCAAAGCGCCGACGCCTTCAACGGCGACATCGGCATTTCCAACCCGCTGTTCCCGGCCAATGGCGGCGATTGCACCCCCCGGCAAAAAACCTGCCTGGACGCCCCCCATGGCGGCGACAAGCACTATGACGGATTGGAAGCCCCGGCCAACGTCACCGACCTGGTCAGCTTCTATTCCCGCAACCTGGCGGTGCCCAAGCGCCGCGACGCCGCCGACCCGCAGGTGTTGCGCGGCAAGCAGGTCTTCGCCGAGACCGGCTGCGCGTCGTGCCACACCCCCAGCCACAAGACCGCCAAGCGCCCAGACCTGCCCGAACAATCGGAACAGCTGATCTGGCCTTATACCGACCTGCTGCTGCACGACATGGGCGAAGGTCTGGCCGACAACCGCCCGGAAGGCATGGCGACGGGAAGCGAATGGAAGACCCCGCCGCTGTGGGGGGTGGGCTTGACCAAGGTGGTCAACGGCCACGACTTCCTGCTGCATGACGGCCGGGCGCGGGGCGTGCTGGAAGCCATCCTGTGGCACGGCGGCGAGGCCCAGGCCGCCCGCAACAAGGTGGTGGCCATGCCGAAAGCCGACCGTGCCGCCCTGATCCGTTTCGTCAATTCCTTGTAGGAGCCCCCCGCGATGCGCCTGCCCCTGCTGTTGGTGGTCACGGGCCTGGCCCTGGCCTCCCCCGCCCTGGCCGCCCCTGATTACCGTCCCCTGCTGAACCAGACGGCGGCGGGGCCGATCCTGGGCGGCTATAAATCCTTCCAGGCCAGCGCCGCCCGGCTGGAACAATCGGTGCAGGGGTTCTGCGCCGCCCCCGACAACGCCGCCCTGGATCGCGTCAAGGCCGGTTTCGTCGCCGCCCTGGCCGGCTGGCAAAAGGTGCAATGGGTCGGCTATGGCCCGGTGGAAGCCTTCCACCGCGGCCAGCGCGTGCAATTCTGGCCCGACAAGAAGAATGCCGGCGACCGCCAGATGCTGGCCCTGATCAAGGACCGCAAGGCCGATGCGCTGGAAGCGCACCGCATCCCCTTCGCCTCGGTGGCGATTCAGGGCTTGCCGGCCCTGGAGATGCTGCTTTACGCCGACAGCCAAGCCGGCAAGCTGCTGGCCAACCCGGAAGAAACCGCCTTTCGCTGTCAGCTTCTGTCCGGCATCGCCAACAACCTGCACCGGATCGGCGGCGAGTTGGTGAGCGAATGGGAAAAGCCCGGCGGCACCATCGACATGCTGAAAAGCATCGACAGCGGCGCGACGCCATACGCCGACAACCGCCAGGCGGCGTCGCAATTGTTCAACGCCCTGCACGGCCAGTTGACCGCCATCGCCGAGGTCAAGCTGTCCTATGCCCTGGGCGCCAGCGCCGAGGACGCCCGGCCCAGCCGCGCCGAAAGCTGGCGGTCCCAACAATCGGCCGCCAATATCGTCCACAACCTGGAAGCGTTGCGCGAAACCTTCGCAATCGGCCTGGCACCGCTTCTAAGCAGCGTGGGCAAGACAGACCAAGCCGACAAACTCATCAGGGCCGCCGACGATTCCCTGGCCGCCCTGGCCCAGTTGATGGCGCCGATGGAGGTCGAGATGACCCATGCCGAAGGGTGGAAACGGCTGAACGTCGTGAAGGCCAAGGTCAAGGCGGTGGCCCAGATCCTGGAAACCGACATCGCCAATTCCTTGGATTTGCAGGTGGGATTCAATGCGCTTGACGGGGATTGATCGCCGGTCGTTCCTGGCCCTAGCCGCCGCCTTCGGTCTGCTGCCGGGCCATGCCCGCGCCGGTGCGGCCCCTCATGCGGTCTGGCTGGCCGCCAACGTCGCCCCCGGTCGGCAATACGCCCTGGGCGCCTTCGACGCCAAGGGCGACAAGGTGTTCGAGGTCGACTTGCCCGGACGTGGACACGGCATCGCCCTGTCGCCCGACGGGCGCCATGCGGTGGCGGTGGCGCGGCGCCCCGGCACCTTCGCCGCCATCGTCGACCTTTTCAGCGGTCAGGCCATCCACTGGCTGGAAACGCCCGCAGGCCGGCACTTCCACGGCCATGGCCTGTTCTCGGCCGATGGCAGGCTGTTGTTCACCTCGGAAAACGACTACCAGGAAAGCATCGGAATCATCGGGGTGTGGGACGCCTTGGATTCTTATCGCCGGGTGGGCGAGATGTCGTCCCATGGCATCGAACCCCATGACATCAAGATGATGCCCGACGGCCGCACCTTGGTGGTGGCCAATGGCGGCATCGTCACCCATCCCGACCACGGCCGCACCCGGCTGAACCTGGAATCTATGGATTCGTCCCTGGTCTACCTGGACAGCCGCGACGGCCGCCTGCTGGAAAAGCACACCCTGCCCGCCCATTTGCGGCTGCTGTCCATGCGCCATTTCGCCGTCGCCCCCGACGGCAGCATCGCCATGGGCATGCAGCACCAGACTCAGACTGAAACGCCGCCCATCGTCGCCCTGCACCAGCGCGGCGGCCCCTTGCGTCTGCTGGACCTGCCGCCCGAGATCAAGGGCATGGTCCACAATTATTGCGGCAGCGTCGCCATGTCCGCCGATGGGTCGGTGTTCGCCGCGTCCTGCCCGCAGGGGTCGTTGGTGACGCTGTGGCGAACCGCCGACGGCGCCTATCTGGGCGCGGTTCCCGTCAAGGACGGCTGCGGCGTCGCCGCTGGCGAGCAGGGACGACAAGTGATGATGACCAGCGGCCGCAACGGCGTCTGGGCCTGGAGCCCCGACGGCGCTGTCCCCCTGCCCGGCGATTACGTCGGCTCGCGGGCCTGGGACAACCATGCGGTGCGTCTGAGTTAGGTTTTCTGGTGACCGCCCGAGACGGCAACGGGTGGGGACGACGGCCTTGACAGCACGTACCAGGCGCCAAAGGCGCAAACCGCCCCCATGCCCGCCACGGCCGGCCACGGCGCGGTCGACCACCCCACCATCCACGCCATGGCGACGCCCATGCTGGTCACCGCCACCAGCTTGGCACGAAGCGGGATGACGCGGTGCTGTTCCCAATCACGTAGAAGCGGGCCGAAACGCGAATGGTTGAGCAGCCAGGAATGGAAACGCCGCGACGACCGGGCGAAGCACCACAGCGCCAACAACAGGAACGGCGTGGTCGGCAACAGTGGCAGGAAAACACCGATCATCCCCAGGCCGGTGAACAGCCAGCCCAGGAAGAACAGCGCCCAACGACGCGGCGGAGAGGCTTCGAAATCGGCCATGGGCCGATGATAGCATTTGGCAGGGTGCGGAAAAACGCCGCTATAGCGTCCTAACACCCATTTCCGTCATGCCCGGACTTGATCCGGGCATCCACGTGGCACCGCCTAATCACCTGTTTCCAATAATATTCTTACGGAGATACATGGATCGCCGGGTCAAGCCCGGCCATGACGAATCGAGCAAATGGCAGGGTCTCCGAGTTTTTCCGCAGCCTGTTAGAGCAGCGCACTTGAAATCCGCACCATTCGGCCCGCCATGCCCGCTTTCGCGGGAATGACGGTCCTCACGGTTTAGCTACCCCTTGGGCAGCAAAGCCTGCTGACAGGCGCGGACGGTGTCCAGCCAGTCCTGGGCCAGGCCGTCCATCTCGGCGCCGATTTCGTCGCCCACCGTGAACAGGTCGGGCGGCGGCAGCGGCAGGAACGCCTCGGCGGTGCCGGAATCGCGATGGATGGTCATGCCCAGCTTGCGGGCCAGGCCGATCATCGAGCGGTTGTCGCTTTGGCACAGGGTATAAAGCCGCTCGGCCCGGCGGTTGCGGGTCCAACGCACGGCGCGGCGGGTCAACTCGGTGCCGATACCCTTGACGCGACAGGCGGGATCGACACTGATCCCCATCTCGGCCACGGTTCCGGCAAAGGCGATGTGGGCGGCGCCCACCAGCACGTCGCCGTCGAAACAGCCCAGGATCATGTCGTCGGCGGCGATGCCGTCCACGTATTTGTCGATCCATTGGTCGTCGACACGGGAATGGGCGAAACGGAAACACCGGTCACTGGGGGACAGGCGCTTCAGATGGGCACGGAACTGGCTACGTTCCTGGA
>JAIWOG010000078.1 GCA_020217035.1 Magnetospirillum sp.
AGCAAGGATTTCGGCGGGGTGACGAAGGATTGGCCGTTGTCGTGCCAATCACGGCAGCAGATGTCGGCCTGCCCCACCATGTCGCCACAGGGATCGCAGCGGCTTTCCTGATAATCCGGCTGGATGTCGCGCCCATCGATACGGATGGTGGGCGAAGTGCGCAATCGCAGGTCCAGGGCGGTCTTGGCGTCGGCGACCAGGGTTTCGTGCAACTCGACACCAAAGCCAAGGGCGGCCAAGGCCGCTTGGGTGTCGGCCACCGCCTGACGCAACTGATCCCCGGCGCCATTGCAACGGTCGCAGGTTTCCCGATCCAGGTACAGGAAGTCCACCCGCAGGATAGTGTTTGGGCTGTCGCTCATGTCTTTGTCTCCGATATGCGCCGAAAAGCCGGCTCTGCGGGAAAAGACGCGGGTCACAGAATAAGACGCAGCGATATTTTTTGCGTCTTTTCGGATCAACGGCCGTTTAATCTGGTCCAGCCCCCAGCAGCGAGCGTGACCATGACCACCCCTGGCGACCTGTCCCACTTTTACAACGTTCTGCGGGCGTATGTGGGACGGCGGGTCATGGCCGACGACGCCGACGAGATCGTCCAGACGGTGATGATGCGCCTGCACCTGAACCAGGACCGCTTGCACGGCGCCAACGTGACCGCATGGCTGCTGCGCGTGGCCCGTAACGCCGTCATCGACCATTACCGATCGCGGGCCGGACGTCCAGCCACCACCGAACTGCCCGACGACCTGGCCCAGCCGGTGGCCGCCGATGACGACAGCGAACGCCTGCGCATGGCCGAGTGCCTGCGCCCGCTGCTGCGGGCGCTGCCCCCGCATTATGCGCAAGCGGTCGAGATGGCGGATTTTCAGGGATTGCCGCATGCCCGAATGGCGGAAGAACTGGGGATAGGGCTGTCGGCGGTCAAGTCACGGGTGCAACGAGGCCGCGCCCGGCTGCGGACCGAACTGACCCGCTGCTGCCTTATCGAAGTCGACCATCTGGGCCGGCCGGTGGCGATGACGGCCAAGGAAAAGGACGGCTGCAGCCGCTGCTAGGGCATGGAAGCCCGGTTCAGTCAATGCCCCGCCGCGCCCGGTCGGCGGCGGCGACCGCCTGCTCCGCCCCCTCGCCGGACTGCAACACGTGCAGGCCGCAAGCCGGCTGCAAGGGGATGCGCTGACCCAACCACTGGAAAGGCGGATCGGCCATGTGGTTCAGGATTTCGTCCAGCTTGGCCCGAGCGTTGACCTCGTCCGAGCCGGGCATCAGCATGGCGAAATCCGAGCCGCCCAGACAGCCCACCAAATCGGTGTTGCGCAACGCCCCGATGACGGTGGCGCAGATGTGGCGCAGCGCCCCCTCGCCGGCGGCCAAGCCGTGCATCTGCCGTAACGCCTCGATTCCGGCCACCTGGATCAGCGCCACCACGCCGCGCCCGCCGCTGGACAAAAAGGCGTCGGTCTCGCGCATGAAGGCGCGTCGCGTCAGGCAGGGAACCACCGAATGCCGGTCGGCTTGGTTTTCCAGCCAGGTTTGCCGACGGTCGGACTGGCGCTCTTTCCAGCGCAGCCGTTCCAATTCCGACAACAGCGGCAGCAATGCCTGAAGCACCTGCGGCGAGAGCTGCTCGGCCGGCAAGCCCAGCACCGACGCCGCGTCGTCGGGATGATGGGGGGATTTCGGCCCTGGCGCCTCGTAGGCGTGGGGCGGCAATTGCCGCCTTTGGCCTTCGGGGAAGTCGCGCCCCAAAGCCTGAATCATGTTGGCTGGCCGCACCCGTTCGGTGCGATAATCATCGCTCATGGCGCCCCCGGTCTTCTTCCGGATTCTGACGCACAGGATAGCACATGCAAAGCAATGCTTGCACGCGTTCCGCCGATTTCTATAATCCCTGCTTTTCCTGGCCGGGAAACACACGGAAATGAGCGAAGACACCGCCCTCGTCGGCATCATCATGGGCAGCCAGTCGGACTGGGAAACCATGCGGCACGCCGTCGAGATCCTTGCCGAACTGGGCGTTCCGTACGAGACCCGGGTGGTTTCCGCGCACCGCACCCCCAAGCGGCTTTACGATTACGCCACCAGCGCCAAGGCTCGTGGACTCAAGGTCATCATCGCCGGCGCCGGCGGCGCCGCCCACCTGCCGGGCATGGCGGCGGCCATGACCTGCCTGCCGGTGCTGGGCGTGCCGGTGGAAAGCCGGGTGCTGAAGGGTGTCGATTCCTTGCATTCCATCGTCCAGATGCCCGGCGGCGTGCCGGTGGGCACCCTGGCCATCGGCAAGGCCGGCGCCACCAATGCCGGCCTGCTGGCCGCCTCGATCCTGGCCCTGATGGACCCGGCCCTGGGCCAGCGTCTGGAGGACTGGCGCCAGCGTCAGACCGACGCGGTGGCCGAGAAGCCGGTGGACAACGACAACCCCCATCTGATCGTCTGAGACCACCAGCATGACCAGCACCCCCTTGGCCCCCGGCGGCACCATCGGCATCATCGGCGGCGGCCAGTTGGGCCGCATGGCCGCCCTGGCGGCGGCAAAGCTGGGCTATCGCGTCCACGTCTTCACCCCGGAAGCCGACAGCCCCACCCAGCAGGTGGCGGCACAGGCCACGGTGGCCGCCTATGACGACCTGGCGGCGCTGGAAGCTTTTGCCAAGGCCGTCGACGTGGTCACCTTCGAGTTCGAGAACGTGCCCGCCCGGTCGGTCAAGCTGTTGACCTCGCTGGTGCCGGTGCGGCCGTCCTGGAAGGTGCTGGAAGTGGCCCAGGACCGTATCAGCGAAAAGACCTTCTTCAACGGCATCGGCATCGCCACCGCGCCGTGGGCGGAAATCAACTCGCTGGCCGACCTGGAAGCGGCGGTGGGCCGCATCGGCCGCCCGGCGGTATTGAAGACCACCCGCCTGGGCTATGACGGCAAGGGCCAGATCAAGATCACCGCCAAGACCGACCTGGCCGAAGCCTGGGCGACCATGGACGGGGCCACCTCGGTGCTGGAAGGCTTCATCGACTTCGCCGGCGAGATCTCGGTGATCGTCGCGCGCGGCCTGGACGGCGCGTGCGCCACCTTCGACCCGGCTTGGAACGTCCACACCAACCACATCCTGGACACCACCACCATCCCCGCCCCCATCTCGGCGCCCTTGGCCGAACGGGCGACCCAAGTGGCGCTGAAGGCGGCCGAGGCGTTGGAACTGGTCGGCTTGCTGGCGGTCGAGATGTTCGTCACCAGGTCGGGCGACGTCTTGGTCAACGAAATGGCCCCGCGTCCGCACAATTCCGGGCACTGGACCATGGATGCCTGCGTCACCGACCAGTTCGAGCAGTTCATCCGCGCCGTCTGCGGCCTGCCCTTGGGCAGCCCCGAGCGCCATTCCGACGCGGTGATGACCAACTTGATCGGTTCCGACGTCGAGCGCTGGCTGGATTTCCTCAAGGAACCCGGGGCCAAGCTGCATCTTTACGGCAAAGCCGAGGCGCGGTCCGGCCGCAAGATGGGCCATGTCACCCGCATTCGCCCGTGCCAGAGCTGACACCATCATACCGAAATCATAATTCCTGATTGACGCCTCCCCTCCCGATACGGGATTTTGACGCAGGCCGCATCACAAGGACGGCCCGCCAAAACAAAATGGGAGAGTCCAGCATGTCGTCGCGTCTGATCAAGGACGTCATCAAGCACCAATCCGTGGTCGCCCTGCCCCACACCGCCACGGTGCGGCAAGCCGCCCAGGAAATGGCCCGGCACAAGATCGGCGCCGTCGTCATCGTCGACGACGGCACCCTGGCCGGCATCTTCACCGAACGCGACGGCCTGTTCCGCGTGCTGGCGGAAGGCCGCGACCCGGAAACCACCACCCTTGATCAGGTGATGTCGGCCAAGCTGTCCACCATCGCCCCGGATCGGCCGCTGCTGCACGCGCTGCACATCATGCACGACCACGGCTTCCGGCACATGCCGGTGGTGCAAGGCGGCAAGCCGGTGGGCATGCTGTCCATCCGCGACGCGCTGGACTATGAATTGGTTCATTTCGTCAAAGAGATTGAAAAGAAGGAAGCTTTGACCGAGATCATACGCTGATCGGCCGGGGGTCCGTTACAATTCGGCGAAAGCCGTCGATTGCCCGTTGACGCACCCCCGCCACACCCGTTGTATTGCACGTTCTGTTGCCAAGGATGATCGGTTCCGATGTCGCCCAAGCTCCGTCGCGTTTTCTTCGCCCTTGGCGGTCTGGTTCTGATTGGCGTCGTTGCCGGTCTGGGATACACCTTCAACAAGCTGGGCTCGCCCGCCCAGGTGCTGGACTTGATCCTCACCGAATACGGCTACCTGCTGTATCCCACCATCTTGTTGTGGACCTTCGTCGAAGGCGAGACGGTGGTGCTGATCGCCGGCATCATCGCCTCCGAAGGCAGCTATAACATCAACGTGGAACTGATCGCCTTGTTCGCCTTCGCCGGCAGCTTCGCCGGCGACCAACTTTATTACTACATCGGCCGACGCTACGGCACGCCGCTGTTGAACCGCTGGCCGACCCTGGGCGCGAAGATCGACTGGGCCTTCCAGTTGGTCAAGACCCACCCCACCTTGTTCATCCTGTCCTTCCGCTTCATCTACGGCGTGCGCAACATCGCGCCCTTCGTCATCGGCATCGCCGGCATCGGCCGCATGCGCTATCTGGTGCTGAACGCCATCGCCGCCGCCATCTGGGCCCACAGCTTCGCCTGGGGCGGGTTCTTCCTGGGCCGGGTGCTGGAAGACTGGCTGGGCGACCACAAGTGGAAGATCCTGGGCAGCTTCATCGCCATCATCGCGGCGGTGGCGCTTTATGGCTACCTGAACCAGAAACGCCGCCTGCGCGACCTTCAGGCCAAGGAGCAGGAAGAGGGCGTGTGCCTGACACAGACGCCGAAGACCGGGGAATAAGGGGGCCGGAGCGTCCGATCCGTTGGTGGGGATGGCGGGACTTGAACCCGCGCATGCAGAGCATGCCGACCGAAGCCTTGTGGGTTCTTCTGAATTATGGTGGGGACGGCGGGACTTGAACCCGCAAGGCCGAAGCCGGACGATTTTAAGTCGTCAGTGTTTACCATTTCACCACGTCCCCAACCGGGCGCGGATTTTATAGCGCAAGCCCTGTCCGCCGTCGCGGGGGATTTTATGCCGCCTGCCCCGCTTGGCGCACCCCGAACAGGAAGCTTTCCACCTGATGGCGCAGGCTTTCCGCCTGGGCCGACAATTCGCCGGCGGCGTCCAGCACTTCGCGGGCGGTGTGGCCGGCGGTGGTGGCGGCGATGCTGACCTGGGCGATGTTGGACGACACCTGCTGGGTGTCGCTGGCGGCGGCCTCGATCGAGCGGGCGATTTCGTGGGTGGCGGCGGTCTGCTGTTCCACCGCCGCCGCCACCTCGGTCGAGGCATGGCCGATGTCGCCGATGATGGCGACGATGGAATCGATGGCAACGGCCGCTTCGCGGGCGCTGGTTTGCACGGCCGCGATTTGGCCGGCGATTTCCTCGGTGGCTTTGGTGGTCTGGTTGGCCAGGCTTTTCACCTCGCCGGCGACCACGGCGAAGCCCTTGCCGGCCTCGCCGGCACGGGCCGCCTCGATGGTGGCGTTCAACGCCAGAAGGTTGGTCTGGCTGGCGATGTCGGTGATCAGGCTGACCACCTCGCCGATGCGCTTGGTGGTGTCGTTCAGGCTGGCGACGATGGCGCTGGAACGCCGGGCCATGTCCACAGCGTTGACGGCGATGCGCGACGAGGTGTCGACCTGACGGGCGATTTCCGCCTCTGTCGCCGACAATTCCTCGGTGGCGGCGGCCACCGTCTGCACGCTGATGGCGGCGCTGCCGGCAGCGCTGGCCACCATGGATGATTGCTGACTGGTCTGGTCGGCGATGGCACTCATGTTCTGGCTGGCCGCCTGCATCTGCGTCGCCGCGGCCGCCACCGCCTTGATCACCCCGGCGGCGCTGGAATCGAATTCGGCGGTCAGGCGGGAAATTTCCTTCTGACGCAGCATGTCCGCCTCTTGCCGGGACAGACGCAACTTGTTGGCTTGCTCGGCGGCCTCAACATGGTCACGAAAGATGACCAGGCCGCGGGCCAGGTCGCCAACCTCGTCCACCCGCCCGGTATGGGCGATATCGAAGCCGTGCTCGTCGTTGGTCAGGCGCTTGATGGCGGCGGTGACGTCACCCAATGGACGGGTGATGGTGCGGCCGATCAGGGTGGCGATCAGGCCGACGCCGCCCACCACCGCCAACACCCCAAAGCCGAACATCCAGGCGCGGCGGGCGAAGGTGGAATCCACGTCGTCCACGTAGATGCCGGTGCCGATGACCCAATCCCAAGGCCCGAAACCTGACACATAGGACAGTTTCGGCACCGCCTGGCTTTGTCCGGGCTTGGGCCAGTCATAAGCGACGAATCCGGCGCCTTGGCTTTCCACCAGCGCGTTCATGCGGCGGAACAGGTATCCCCCGGCATTGTCCTGCATGGAATCGACGCTGGTGCCGATCAGCTTGGCGTTAGGATGGGCCAGCATGACGGTGCCGGTCTTCCGGTGCACCCACAGATATTCGCTGTGTTCATAGCGCAGGGCGGCGATGGCGGCCAAGGCGGCGGCTTGGGCCTGGTCGCGGGTCAGGCGCCCGGCTTGTTCCTCGGCCTGGTAATGGGCGACCAGCGAGCGACCGATCTCGACAATGTGCCGGGTCTTGGTTTCACGGCCTTCCATCAGGTCGCTGCGGGCCTGATTCAAGGCCAACCCAGCCACCACCAACGTGCCCAGCATGGACACGGCAACAACCAGCCACAGGCGTCCGCCAATGCGCATCCGTCTATCCTCCCCTTCGGCGATGAATTTTTATGTCGCCGTTATTAGGGGGAGGGGCTTATCCAAAAGAATAGGAAGCGTCAACCATACCGATGGAGAGGGCTGTGCCTTGCGCTATTTGCGCCTTTTCAGGGCATGTTCCAGGGCATCGCACACCGTGCGCAAGACCTTGACCCGGGCGAAGGTCTTGGAATTGGCCTCGACCAGCGTCCAGGGCGCGATCTGGGTCGAGGTGTGCTCGACCATGGAATTGATGGCGGTCTCGTATGCGCCCCACTTTTCGCGGTTGCGCCAGTCCTCGTCTGTCAGCTTCCATTGCTTGTATTCGATCTGGCTGCGCTGGGTGAAGCGGGCCAACTGCTCTTCCGGAGTGATGTGCAGCCAGAACTTGCAAAGGGCGTGGCCGGACTCGACGATCTGCTCCTCGAAGTCGTTGATCTCGCCATAGGCCCGCTGCCAAGCCTCATCGCTGCAAAAACCTTCCACCCGTTCCACCAGCACACGGCCATACCACGAGCGGTCGAAGATGGTGACACGGCCGGCGCGGGACAGATGGCGCCAGAACCGCCACAGGTAATGCTGGGCGCGTTCTTCCTCGGTCGGCGCGGCGATGGGGATGACTTGATAATCGCGGGCGTTCAACGCATTGGTCAGGCGCCGGATGGTGCCGCCCTTGCCGGCGGCGTCCCAGCCTTCGAACACCAAGACGGTGGAAACGCCCTTTTCCTTGGCTTTCCGGTGCAACAGCGAAAGCCTTCCGCGCTGTTCCTGGAGCTGGCGGTTGTACTCGTCGCCATCCAGGCTTTGCGTCATGTCCAGGGACGACAAGATGGACGGCTGCTTGGCCAGCACCTCGGGCAGCGCGGCTTTTTTCGCCTTAGGCTTCTTTTTGATCTCGGCGGCCACCATCTTGGTGGCTTCACGGCGTTCCAGATGGGCGGTGATGGCTTCCTTCAGGATGTTCAGCACCACCGAATAACGATAGCGGGCGTCGGCGCCTTCGACGATGTGCCAAAGCGCGTGGCCCTTGGACGTCTGCATGATCAGACGTTCGGCGGCGGTGGTGAACTTGTCGTACAACTTGTAATGCTGCCAGTCGACGGGGGTCACCTGCCAGGCGGTCAAGGGATCGTCTTCCAGCTTCTTCAGGCGCTTCTTCTGGGCCTTTTGCGACAGATGCATCCAGAACTTGACGATCAGGGCGCCGTCATCGGCCAGGGCCTTCTCGAAACGGTTGATACGGATCAGGCGTTCGTCCATCTCGGCAACGCTGATCTGTTCGTGGACGCGGTCCAGCAGCGGCGCGTGGTACCAAGACGACAGGAACATGCCGATCTTGCCCTTGGGCGGCAAATCGCGCCAATAGCGCCAGAACGGCGGACGGTCGCGTTCCTCGTCGGACGGCTTGCCATAGGCCCTGGTCACCGTCCAGCGCGGGTCCATCCATTCGTTCAGAAGGTTGGCGGTCTCGTTCTTGCCGGCGCCGTCGACCCCGGCGAAGACGATGACCACCGGAAAATCGGCCTCGCGCAGGCGGCGCTGTAGATCCAGCAGTTCGGTGCGCAGCCCCGGCGCCATGGCGTCGAATTCTTCGCGTGTGACCTTGCGGCCCAGTTCCGCGGCTTCGAACATGACCAATCCCCCTTGTCCCGCCAGAAAATCGCAGTATTCAGGCTATGCCCGAATTCCACAGGCGGCAAGTGGTGAAAATCAACCGAGGAAGTATTGAAGCCCTGCCGCCAAGGCTACGCACATGCTGACGCAAAACACCACGGCGACGATCTTCTTGGTCTTGTCGGTCATGTTACTTCCAGATGGGCTTGCCGGTGCCGGGCAGTCCGTATTCGGCCCAGCGCCTGGAAACGGTGTCGACCACGTCCTGGTCCATCATGATCTTTTCACCCCATTCCCGCTTGGTCTCGGGCGGCCATTTGTTGGTGGCGTCCATGCCCAGCTTGCCGCCCAGGCCCGATTCCGGGCTGGCGAAGTCCAGATAGTCGATGGGGGTGCCTTCCACCACGGTGATGTCGCGGGCCGGATCCATGCGGGTGGAGATGGCCCACATCACGTCCTTCCAGTCCCTGGCATCGATGTCGTCGTCCACCACGATGACGAATTTGGTGTACATGAATTGCCTGAGGAACGACCACACCCCCATCATCACCCTTTTGGCATGGCCGGGATACGCCTTCTTCATGCTGACCACGGCGATGCGGTAGGAACAGCCCTCGGGCGGCAGCCAGAAATCGACGATTTCGGGGAATTGCTGGGTCAACAGCGGGATGAACACCTCGTTCAGCGCCTCCCCCAACACGCTGGGTTCATCCGGCGGGCGGCCGGTGAAGGTGGACAGATAGATGGGGTCCTTGCGCATGGTGACGGCGCTGATGCGGAAAACCGGGAAATCCTCGACCGAATTGTAATAGCCGGTATGGTCGCCATAGGGACCTTCGGGACCGAACTCGTCCAGCATGACGTGGCCCTCCAGCACGATCTCGGCCTCGGCCGGCACCTTCAGCGGCACCGTCTTGCATTCCACCAGTTCCACCTTCTTGCCGCGCAGCAGGCCGGCGAACTGGTATTCGCTCAGCGTGTCGGGCACCGGGGTGACGGCGGCCAGGATGGTGCCGGGATCGGCCCCCAACACCACCGCCGCCGGCATGGGTTCGCGGGTCTTGCCGGCCCAGCGCTGGTAATGCTGGGCGCCGCCGCGGTGCTTCAGCCAACGCATCAGGCAGGTGTCGCGGCCGGTGACCTGCATGCGGTAGATGCCCAGATTGAAGGCGTCGCGCTTGTCGCCCTTGGGATCGGGTCCTTGGGTCACCACCAAGGGCCAGGTGATCAAGGGCGCCGGCTCGCCCGGCCAGCACCCCTGGATGGGAAGCGCCGACAGGTCGATGTCGTCGCCTTTCAGCACCACCTGCTGGCACGGCGCACTGCCCACGGTCTTCGGCTTCATGGCCATCACCGTCTTGACCAGCGGCAGCATCTCCAGCGCCTCGCGCCAGCCGCCCGGCGGCTCGGGCTGCTTCAGGAAGGCCAAGGTCTCGCCCACTTCACGCAACTGGTCGGGCTCGCGGTTCATGCCCCAGGCGACGCGTTCCACCGTGCCGAACAAATTGACCAGCACCGGCATGGCATACTTGCCGCCATCGGGCTTGCGCACGTTCTCGAACAGCACCGCCGGGCCGCCCTCGGCCAGCAGCCGCGTCTGGATCTCGGTCATCTCCAGATGCGGAGAAACCGGTGCCGACACACGCACCAAACGGCCTTGCGATTCCAGGTGTCGCATGAAGTCGCGCAATGATTCGTAGGGCAAGAAAACCTCCGGCGAAAGCTGTCCACAGGTAAGCCTTATCCTTCATCGGGCGTCAACCCTACGACTTCAGTGTCCTTGGCCTGAAGGGGGTTTGGCTGTAGTCTGGAAGGGTTCGACGCACAGGGCAGAAAGCCGCGTGCCTGTTAGGGTTTTGGGGAGTGGGCAATGGCTGCCGCGTCACAGGAACAACGTTACCGCACCTTGATCGAACTGGGCATCGCGCTTTCCGCCGAGCGGAACCACAACCGCCTGATGGAAAAGATTTTGTTGGGCGCCAAGTCGATGACCAACGCCGATGGCGGCACGCTTTACCTGGTCACCCCGGAAAAAGACGGGCTGAAGTTCGAGATCATGCTGAACGACACCCTGGACGTGGCCATGGGGGGCACCACCGGCAAACCCATCCCCTTCCCGCCGTTGAAGCTTCACGACGACCAGGGCGTTCCCAACCACAAGAACGTGTCGTCCTATTGCGCCCTGTCGGGCACCACGGTGAACATCGCCGACGCCTATGACGTGGACAAGTTCGACTTTTCCGGCACCAAGGCATTCGATTCCAAGACCGGCTACCGGTCGAAATCCTTCCTGACCGTGCCGTTGAAGAATTACGAAAACGAAGTGATCGGCGTGCTGCAATTGATCAACGCGCGCGACCGCAAGAACACCGTCATCGCCTTCGGCCCCGACATCACCCCGCTGATCGAGGCTTTGGCCAGCCAGGCGGCGGTGGCCTTGGACAATTCGCGACTGATCGAAGCCCAGAAAAACCTGTTCAAAAGCTTCATCCAGGTGATCGCCGGCAGCATCGACGCCAAAAGCCCCTATACCGGCGGCCACTGCAACCGCGTCCCCGCCCTGACCTTCATGCTGGCCAAGGCGGCCTGCGACAAGAAGGACGGCCCCTACAAGGACTTCCACCTGACCGAGGACGAATGGTACGAGTTGGAAGTCGCCGCCGGCCTGCACGATTGCGGCAAGGTGACGACGCCGGAATATATCGTCGACAAGGCGACCAAGCTGGAGACCATCTACAACCGCATCCACGAGGTGCGCATGCGCTTCGAGGTCTTGAAGCGCGACGCGGTCATCGACTATCTGCAAGGCGTACTGGCCGAGGAACAGCCGGAAGCCGAGTTGAAGGCGACGCTGGAAGCCAAGCTGGCGCAGTTGGACGACGACTTCGCCTTCATCGCCGAATGCAACGTGGGCGGCGAGTTCATGGCGCCTGAACGTGTCGAGCGCATGAAGCAGATCGCCGAGATCACCTGGACCCGCACGCTGGACGACACGCTGGGGCTGTCCATCGACGAAATGCGCCGCCGGCCCGGCGAACAGCCCAAACCGCCGGTGCAGGAAAAGCTGCTGGCCGACAAGGATTGGCACGTCATCCCACACGAAGTGGCCTTCGACCTGTCGCAATACGACGCCGAGGGTTTCTCCATGCGGCCGCAACAACACAAATACAATTTGGGCGAAATCTACAACCTGTCCATCGGCCGCGGCACGCTGACCGCCGAGGACCGCTTCAAGATCAACGAACACATCACCCAGACCATCCTGATGCTGAAGGCCCTGCCCTTCCCCAAGAACCTGGCCCGGGTGCCGGAATGGGCCGGCGGCCACCACGAGAAGATGGACGGCACCGGCTATCCCAAGGGGTTGAAGCGCGACCAGATGAGCGACCCGGCCCGCATGATGGCCATCGCCGACATCTTCGAGGCGCTGACCGCCGCCGACCGCCCCTACAAGAAGCCCAAGACGCTGTCGGAATCGCTGAAGATCATGTCCTTCATGGTCAAGGACCAGCACATCGACCCCGATCTTTGGATCCTGTTCCTGGAATCGGGGGTGTGGAAGGAATACGCCGACCAATACCTGCGCCCCGAACAGGTGGACAACGTCGATATCAGCCAGTACCTGCCCAAGGCGGCGGAATAGCAATCCGTCCGGGGCCTGGAAACGACCCGATCCCCATGAGCCGGGCTCATGGGGATTTTTCAGGTCATGATGGCGGAAACGGGCTCCTCAGTTCGGATTGCTCGGCCAAGAACCGTTCCAGGCCACGCAAGCGCTCAGGCCGATTTGCGGCGGCAGGTTGGTGAAGGAAGCCGCCCCTCCGGTGTTGGCGATGGTCACCGTGCCGCCGGTGATGCCGCCGCCGCCCCCGGTCACCGGCAACGACACATTTCCGGTGGCCGAACCGGTGACGTTGGCCGCGGGCAGAGTGCCGGTGAAGGTCTGCGAAGGGCCGATGTTCAGGTTGGCCGTGGTACCGGAAGGCGCGTAAACCGCCCCCTGGCCGCCGCCGGCCTTGGTCAGTACCGCACCGTCGGCGGGAACCTGGCCACCGCCGGCGGTGGCGTTGGCGATCTGCAGGCTGCCCGACACCGAAACGGATTGCGACGCCACCGACCCGGTCACCGGCAAGGTGACGGTGCCGCTGGCCGTGGCGGGACCGCTGCCCCCGCCGCCAGTCCCGGCAAAGGTGGCCGCATGGTTGTGCGGGGCAAGGTTGGCGATGCTCAGGGTGGAGGTTTCCTGACCACGCAACACGCCCCGATTCAGCGTCGAAATCGGGATACCCCCCGAAACAGTGCTACTGGTGACGCCGGCGGGGCTGCGACCACGCAGATCCGGCAGAGCGAAATTAGTCTTTCCATCCCCACCATAGGCATTTCCAAGCAGGGCGAACAGCGCTTGGTATTGTGAGATCGGCAACAATCGGCCATCGGCCGGGAAGTAGTATTCCGGGCAATAATTCGTGCCGATGAAGCAAACCGTGCCGATCAGCGGGTCGGACGGGCACGCCTGGGCGTCACGCGGCGCCGACACGGTGAAGACCGCCGCCATGGCAAGGGCCGACACCGCCGGAATGGTCAAGCGAAAATCAAGCTTGGACATGTGATCTCTCCTTGGTAAGCGCCAATCACTGCGGCCGGGACGGCCAGAGTCCTTGCGTGGCGACACAAACGGTCAGGCCGATTTGCGGCGGCAGGTTGGTGAAGGCGACGCCCCCCCCAGTATTGCCGACGGTCACCGTGCCGCCGGTGATGCCGCCGCCACCGCCGGTCACCGGCAACGACACATTGCCGGTGGCCGAACCGGTGACGGTGCCGGCCGGCAACGTGCCGGTGAAAGTCTGCGACGGGCCGATATTCAGGTTGGCCGTGGTGCCGGCAGGCGCGTAAACGGCACCTTGGCCGCCACCGGCCTTGGTCAGCACCGCGCCGTCGGCGGGAACCTGGCCACCGGTCGTGGTGGCGTTGGCGATCTTCAGGCTGCCCGACACCGAAACGGATTGCGAGGCAGCCGAACCAGTCACCGGCAGGGTGACGGTGCCGCTGGCCGTGCCGGAGCCGCTGCCCCCACCGCCGCCGGTCCCGGTGAAGGTGGCCGCATGGTTGTGCGGGGGAAGGTTCATGGTGTTCAGGGTGGTGGCTTCCTGACCACGCATTTGCCCATAATTCAAAAACGAAATCGCCGTGCCGCCGGACGTCGTGGGACCGGTGACGCCGGCCGGGCTGCGCCCCCGCAGATCCGGGATGCCGAAGGTGGTTTTGCCGTCACCGCCATACATGGTGCCGAACAGGGCGTTCAATGCCTGGTTGCTCTGAATGGTCATGGTCTGACCATTGGCCTGGACATATCCGACCGGGCAGTAATTGGTCGCCATGAAGCACACGGTGCCCAGCAACGGGTCCGTCGCACAAGCCTGGGCCTCGTTCGCGCCGCCCACGCTCAGGATTGCGGCCAGCGCCAGCGCCGAAATACCGGACGCCCCGCCGAAGATCACTTTGCTCGACATCTCCCCTACCTCCTTCCGGCACCATTGCGGCACCCCGAGTTTAACAATCCTATGATTGTGTACACACGATTCATACATAACTTTTAATACATTTCAATACGCGTCATATCCTTTTCTTGGATTTTTATTACGCACAAACACCTTTAAATTGTAACCAACCGCAGCCCCCCCCTTCCCAGTCTGGCTGTGCCATCGCAAGCGTCAGACACATCTCGTCACTTGAAACTTAACGTGAGTATGAGATTTTGATAACAACCATTGAGATACGATGGTTTATTGAAGTATCGTTTCAGGGAATATCGTCTGCGCATAAAACCCATTCCGATTGCGCCCCTTGTGTCCAGGAACCACGCCATGACCGGTCATTCCGCCCTTCGCCCGTCTCCCCGCCGCGCCACCAACGGCCGCGCCCCGCTGATCATGGCGTTGGAACCCCGGCTGATGTTCGACGGAGCGGCGATGGCCGAGGCGGTCCACCAGGCCGATGCCGCCGACGTGACGCCGCCGGCCGCGACCAAGGAGGTCGCCTTCGTCGACAAGGCGGTGACCGGCTGGCAGGACTTGGCCGCCGGCCTGCGCGACGGCGTCGAAGTGGTGTATATCGAGGCCGGGCAAAGCGGCCTGGACGTCATGGCCCAATGGGCGCTAAGCCATTCCGGCTATGACGCCATCCACGTGCTGAGCCACGGGTCGGAAAGCACGCTGAAGCTGGGCGCCGACACGGTGAACGCGGCAATGCTGGACGATTCCGCCATCGCCGCCGACCTGTCGGCCCTGGGCGGCGCGTTGAAAGCCGATGGCGACCTGCTGCTGTATGGCTGCCGGGTGGCCGCCGACCAAGGCGGCCAGGACTTCCTGGCCCGGCTGGCGCAAGTCACCGGCGCCGACGTCGCCGCCTCCGACGACCTGACCGGCGCCGCCGACTTGGGCGGCGACTGGGATTTGGAGAAAATTACGGGCAGCGTCGAAGCCGCCTCGGTCGCCGGCGCCGCCATGGATGCGTATGACGGCGTGCTGGCGACCAACCAGACCTTCAACCTAGACAGCGTGACTTTCAATGCCGGGGCGAAGACCGCGTCACAAACCGCCGGCGGCTTCACCTTGCAGGCCACGGCGACCGCTTCAAGCATCACCAACGTCGCCGGGTCGGGGACCGGCGCCACCGTCACCAACAGCGGCGAGGGCCTGTACTTCGGCATCGACGCCAAGGAAACGTCGGTCAGCTTCACCCTGACCGGAGGACAAACCTTTACCTTGGCCAGCTTCTACATCGTCAATGAAGAAGACGCTTCGATCAATTTCACCGTGTCCACCGGCAGCACCAGCAAAACCATTTCGGTTCCCGGAACCGCCGCCACCGGCGGTAGCGGCTTGACGCAAATCGACGTGACGGCCTTTACCGAGGCGGCGTCATTCCAGGGGATCAGCACTTTCACCATCTCCGTCGTCGGCGGTGGCAATCCCGGAAGCACGTGGTTCTATATGGACGACATCGCGCTGACCAACATCTCCGAGCCGAATGCCGCCCCTGCCGTGGGCGGCGCCAGCGCAGGTCAAACCGTCAACGATAATTCCACCGTGTCGCCGTTCAGCGCCGTGACCATCACCGACGCCGAAAGCAACAACGTCACCGTCACCGTGACCTTGGACACCCAGGCCAAGGGGGCTTTCACTTCCGCCTCGCTGACCGCCTCGGGCTTCACCGACAACGGCAACGGCAGCTATTCCCTGGCGTCCTCGACCCCGGCGGCGGCCCAGGCGGCCATCCGCCAGTTGGTCTTCGACCCCGCCGACAACCGCGGCGCCGTGGGATCGACGGAAACCACCACCTTCACCATCGCGGTGAACGACGGGACCAGCACCACCAACAACACCACCACCACGGTGGTGTCCACCAGCATGAACGACGCCCCCACCGTGGGCACCAACGCGGGAGCGACGCTGAACGAGGGCGCCACCGCCACCATCGGCACCGCGGCGCTGTCCATTTCCGACGTCGATCCGTCCAGCACCCTGACCCTGACGGTGGGCACCGCGCCGGCCAACGGCACGCTGTGGCTGGATGCCAACGGCAATTCCACCCTGGATGGCGGCGAGACGCTGTCGGCCAGCGGCACCTTCACCCAGGCCGACATCGCCGCCAACCGCTTGAAGTACACCCACAACGGCGGCGAGACCACGTCGGACAGCTTCGTCTTCACCGTTTCGGACGGATCGGGCGGCACCATCGGCAACACCACCTTCAACCTGACCATCAGCGCCGTCGACGACGCCCCGGCATTCTCGAACCTGAACGGCACCCCCAGCTTCACCGAGGGCGGCTCGGCCGTGCAGTTGGATGCCGATGTCAGCGTCAGCGATGCCGAGCTGACCGGCACCAATTACAACGGCGCCACCTTGACCATCGCCCGCAACGGCGGCGCCAACGCCCAGGACGTTTACGCCAACGGCGGCAACCTGTCGGCCCTGACCGAAGGCGGCAATCTGGTGCTGTCGGGCACCACCATCGGCACGGTAACCACCAATTCCGCCGGCACCTTGGTGTTGACCTTCAACGCCAACGCCACCCAGGCCCGGGTCACCGAGACGCTGCAATCCCTGACCTATTCCAATTCGTCCGACACCCCGCCGGCCAGCGTGCAGTTGAACTGGACCTTCTCGGACGGCAATTCCGGCAACGCCCAAGGCTCGGGCGGCGCCAAGACCGGCACCGGATCGACCACCGTGTCCATTACCGCCACCAACGATGCGCCGGCCTTCACCGGGCTGAACGGGGCGCCGACGGTCAACGAACAGACGGCGGTCACCCTGGATTCCGACGTCACCGTGGCCGACGCCGAATTGGCCACCGGCAATTACAACGGCGCCAGCATGACCATCGCCCGCAACGGCGGCGCCAACGCCGCCGACAGCTTCGGCTTCGACACCACCGGCGCCTTGTTCACCGTCTCGGGCGGCAATTTGCAGTCGGGCGGCCAGACCTTCGCCACCTTCACCAATTCCGGCGGCACGCTGTCCATCAGCTTCACCGGCAGCGGCACGGCGGCGACCAGCGCCCTGGTCAACAACGTTCTGCAACGCGTCCAGTACACCAACACCTCGGACGCGCCCGACACCTCGGTGCAGTTGAACTGGAGCTTCTCGGACGGCAATACCGGCACCCAGGGCACCGGCGGGGCGCTGGCCGCCAGCGGATCGACCACGGTGACCGTCACCCCGGTCAACGACGTGCCGGTTCTAACCAATTTAAACGGCGATTCCGTCAATTTCAGTGTCGGCGGCAACGCCGTCACCCTGGATTCCAGCAGCAACGCCACGGTGACCGACGCCGACAGCGCCAATTTCAACGGTGGCAACGTCACTGTCAGCATCACCGCCAACGGCGTTGCCGGCGAGGACGTTCTGGGCATCACCAACCAGGGCACCGGCGCCGGCCAGATCGGCGTGTCCGGGTCCACCGTCACCTATGGCGGCACCACCATCGGCACGTACACCGGCGGGTCAAGCGGCGCCGATCTGGTGGTCACCCTGAACGCCAATGCCAGTCCGGCGGCGGTCCAGGCCCTGGTGCGGGCGCTGACCTACACCGACACCAACGCCAGCACCGTCAACACCACGGCGCGGACCATCCGGGTCACCGTCAATGACGGCGCCGGCACCTCGGCCAACCACGACGTTTCGGTCAGTTTGGTCGCCGCCCCCATCGTCGATCTGGACGGCAACGATTCGTCAGGCGCCACCAATGGCGGCTATGCCGCCAGTTTCACTGAAAACGGCGGCGCGGTGGCCATCGTCGACAGCGACGCCACCCTGACCGATGACGGCGCCAACCTGAACCAATTGGTCATCACCCTGACCAACGCCCAGACCGGCGACGTGCTGACCTTGAGCGGCCGCAATACCGGCGACGTGGTGAACGGCATCACCATCACCTACACGTCGTCGTCAGTGATCACCCTGTCGGGGACCGGCACCAAGGCCGACTATCTGGCGCTGTTGAAGGAAGCCCGCTTCAACAACACGTCAGAAGCCCCCAACACCACCACCCGCACCATCACCGTGGCGGCGCGCGACACCGACAACAACACCGGGTCGTCGGTCAGCGCCTCGGTGAGCGTCGCCGCGCTCAACGACGCCCCGGCGCTGTCGGGCAACCTGAGCCTGTCGGCGGTCAACGAGGACACCACCGCGCCGTCCGGCGCCACCATCGCCAGCCTGGCCAGCGGCGTCTATTCCGATCCCGACAACGGCGCCGAGACCATCAACGGCCTGGCCATCATCGGCAATACCGCCAATGCCAGCACCGAAGGCGCCTGGCAATATTCCACCGATGGCGGCACCACCTGGCACGCCGTCGGCACGGTGGCGGACGGCGCCACCGCCTTGGCGCTGTCGTCCTCCACCCGGCTGCGCTTCGTGCCGGTGGCCAATTACAACGGCACGCCGCCAGCGCTTTCGGTGCGTGCCCTGGACGCCAGCTACAGCGCCGGCTGGACCAGCGGGGCGACCCGCGTCAACGTGGACACCACCAGCACCGGCGGCACCACCGCCATCGCCGCCACCGCCCGCGACGTGACCACCAGCATCACCTCGGTCAACGATTCGCCGACGGTCACCCTGACCAGCGGCACCACCACCTACAGCGCCGGGGGGGCGGTGGATTCCACCCTGACCCTGGCCGACGTGGACAGCACCAACCTGACCCAGGCGGTGGTCACCATCACCAATCTGGGCGACGGCGCCTCGGAATCGCTGGCGCTAAGCACCGCCGCGCAGACCGCCGCCACCAATTACGGCCTGACGGTGGGCGCCTACAATGCCGGCACCGGGGCCTTGACCATCACCGGCACCGCCACCAAGGCGCAGTACCAGGAAGTGCTGCGCGGCATGACCTACACCAACAGCGCCGTCACCAAGACCGGGACCAGCCGCACCATCAGCTTCGTGGTCCGCGATTCGTCGGGCGACGGCGGGACCCAGGATTCGTCCGCCGCCAACAAGACGGTCAACTACAACACCGCGCCCACCGCTTCCGGCGACACATTGTCGACCACCGGCACCTCTGGTTCGGCGCTCAGCTACGCCCTGCCGGCGGGCAGCTTCACCGATCCCGGCGACACCTTGACCTATACCGCCAGCGGCCTGCCGGCGGGGGTTTCCATCAACGCCGCCACTGGTGCGCTTTCGGGGACGCCCACCACCGCCGGCACCTACACGGTGACCATCACCGCCACCGACGGATCGGGGGCGACGGCGACCAAGACGGTCAGCGTCACCATCAGCGCGGCGGCGGCACCGCCCCCGGTGGTCGTCCAGCCCCCGACCGTTGATCCCACCCCGCCTCCGGGCGTTGGCGAAGGCAACATAATCGTCGTTCCCGTTGTCACCGTGCTGCGCGAACCCACCGTAACCGACAAGCCCGCCGACATGCAGACCGTGGTGCGCAACACGCCGCTGACCGGGACCGGAGCTGGCGGGGATGGCGGCGGCGGTCTGGGCGGCGGCTTGGGCGGCGGCTTGGGCGGCGGTCTGGGCGGCGGTCTGGGCGGCGGCTTGGGCGGCGGTCTGGG
>JAIWOG010000070.1 GCA_020217035.1 Magnetospirillum sp.
ATAATAGCTTACGATACAACATGGCGGGCACTCCGGCTCACCCCACCGCCCTATTTAGCAATAATTTATTGTGCAGCGCAACATAAATTGGTCAGTCCGGTTCCACGTCGTCGTGAACTTTCAACACGTCGTCATGTTTGCCGTCCACCTCGACCAGACGCACCGGATAGCCCCACAAATTGGCCAGATGACGCAACGTGCGCAGTGCTTCCAGGGAATCCAGCATGATGCCGTTGGCGACACGGTGGTGGACGATCAGCCGACGGTCGCCGGACAAGTCCACGTCCATCACCTGGATATCGGGTTCCAGCGCCCCGATGTCATAAGACTTCGCCAAGGTCTTGCGCACGTCGCGATAGCCGCGATCGTCGTGGATGGCCTTGACCACCATGTCCTCGGCCTCGGCTTGGTCATGCAGGTGGAACAGCCGCATCTTGCGCATGACGGCGGGCGACAGGAATTGCAGGATGAAGCTTTCGTCGCGGAAATCGGCCCAGGCGTGGCGCAACGTCCCCCAGGGGTCGTTGTTGCCGGCAAAATCGGGGAACCAGGCGCGGTCTTCTTCGGTGGGGGCCTCGCAGACGCGCTTGATGTCCTCCATCATGGCGAAGCCCAGGGCATAGGGATTGATGCCGGAAAAGCGCGGGTCGTCGAAACCGGGCTGGAACACCACATTGGTGTGGGAATGGAGTATTTCCATCAAGGTGCCGTCGTCGATCAGCCCCTTTTCGTGCAATCGGTTGGCGATGGTGTAGTGCACCATGGTGGCGCAGCCTTCGTTCATCACCTTGGTCTGTTTCTGCGGATAGAAATACTGGGCGACATTGCGCACGATGCGCAGGATCTCGCGCTGCCACGGCGCCAGAAGCGGCGCCGATTTCTCCAGGAAATACAGGATGTTTTCTTCCGGCAGGCCCAAGGCCCGCTTGCGTTCGGCGACGTCCTCGTCCTCGGCCAGGACGGCGTCGGGGCGCGGCACCGTGCGCCACAGATCGTTGTAGTTCTGCTGGAACCAATCGGCACGTTCCTGCTGCCGGCGCTTGTCCTCGGCCAGGTCGAAGGGGCGCTTGCGCGGATATTTGTGGACGCCGTGCCCCATCAGCGCGTGGGCGGCGTCCAGCACCCGTTCGACGGCCCGCGCCCCGTGGCGTTCCTCGGCATGCAGGATGTAGGTCTTGGCGAATTCCAGGTAATCCAGGATGCCCTTGGCGTCGGTCCATTGCCTAAACAGGGCGTTGTTCTTGAAGAAATGGTTGTGGCCGAAGGCGGCGTGGGCGATGACCAGGGTCTGCATGGCCATGGAGTTTTCCTCCATGATGTAGCTGATGCAGGGGCTGGAATTGATGACGATCTCATAGGCTAGGCCGCGCTGGCCCCGCCGATACAGCGCCTCGTCGGCGGCGAAATGCTTGCCGAACGACCAATGCTTGTACATCAAGGGCATGCCGATGGACGAATAGGCGTCCAGCATCTGTTCGGCGGTGATCACCTCGATCTGGTTGGGATAGGTGTCCAGACCCAATTCCCCGTGGGCGATTTCGGCGATGGCGTCGTGGACGCGGCCGACCTTGTCGAAGGTCCAGTCGGCGCCGGTGAACAGCAGCTTGTCATGGCTACGCTTCGACATGGCGGCCCTCGCGCGAGAACAGGTCACGGAAGACGGGGAAAATCTGCGCCCGGCTGCGCACCTTGCGCATGGCCATGTTGGGCGCCGTCACGCTTTTATAGGCCCGCCACAAATCGGATTCGCGGCCCAGCCAATCCTTGTATTCGGCGCCCACCTCGATATAGGCGAAATACTGGCATACCGGCAGGACGGAGTGGTGCAGCAAGTCCAGCGTCGCCGGATTGTCGGAAGACGTGTTGTCGCCGTCCGACGCCTGCGCCGCATAGATGTTCCAGTCGGTGGGCGAGTAGCGGGCCTTGACGATGCGCGTCATCTCGGCCAGTGCGGTGGAAACCACGGTGCCGCCGGTTTCGGTGGAATAGAAGAAGGTGTCTTCGTCCACTTCCTTGGCGGTGTGGGTGTGGCGGATGAAGACGATCTCCACATGACGGTAACGCCGGGTCAGGAACAGGTAAAGCAGCATGTAGAAGCGCTTGGCCAGGTCCTTCATGTGCTCGGTCATCGAGCCCGAGACATCCATCAGGCAGAACATCACCGCCTGGGATATGGGCTTGGGCACCGGCTGGAAGCGGTTGTAGCGCACATCGACGGGGTCGATATAGGGGACGCGCCGGGACTTGGTCAGCAATTCATCGTATTGCAGGCGCAGTTCAGACAGCAGTTCCGGATTGTCGCCCTTTTCCTCAAGCTCGGCGATGGCGGCCAGAAGCTCGGCCATCTCGGCCGGCTTGGGTCGCTTCAGGGCGATGCGCCGGCTCAGCGAGTTGCGCATGGTGCGCACCAAATTCAGGTTGGACGGCGACCCGGTCACCGACAATCCGGCGCGGGAAAAGGCCACGCTTTCCGTCCGCGTCAGATTGGTCTTTTCCATGTCGGGCAGTTCCAAATCTTCCAGGAACAGGTCCAGGAACTCGTCCCGCGACAGCACGAAATGAAAGGCATCGTCGCCGCCACCATCGGGCGAGCCGTCGGAACCGCCACCCGCCCCGCCCTGCCCAGGCGGCTTGGCGATGGTGTCGCCGGGGACGAATTCCTTGTTGCCGGGCACCACATAATCCCGCACGCCGCCATGGCCAGCGCGGCGGAAGCTGGGTTCGTGCAACCCGTCCATGGGGATGGAGACCCCCTCGCCGCCATCGATGTCGGTGATCGACCGGCCGCTGGACGCCTCGCGCACCGCTTTGCGGATCTGCTCGCGGGCGCGACGCAGAAAGCGCTGGCGGTTGGCCAGGCTCTTGCCCTTGGGATTGAGGCGGCGATCGATGATGTTCATGGGATTGCCCTCTCCTTCCCGTCACGCCCGCGAAAGCTCTAACCCGCCTGCTTGACCCGCATGTACCATTCCACCAGACGGCGGACCTGGCGTTCGGTGTAACCGCGGCTCATCATGCGTTCGACGAAGTCGTGGTGCTTCTTTTCGCTGTCGCTGTCCTTCTTGGTGCCGAAGCTGATCACCGGCAGCAAATCTTCCACCTGGCTGAACATGCGCCGTTCGATCACCTCGCGGATTTTTTCGTAGGACGTCCACGACGGGTTGCGACCCTTGTTGTTGGCCCTGGCCCGCAGGCTGAACTTCACCACTTCGTTGCGGAAATCCTTGGGATTGGCGATTCCGGCCGGCTTTTCGATCTTGGACAATTCCTGGTTCAGCAGGTCGCGATTCATCAACTGGCCGGTATCGGGGTCCTTGAAATCCTGGTCCTCGATCCAGGCGTCGGCGTAATCAACGTAGCGGTCGAACAGGTTCTGGCCGTAATCGTGGTAGCTTTCCAGGTAAGCCTTCTGGATTTCGTTGCCGATGAATTCGGCGTAACGCTGGGCCAGGTCGGCCTTGATGAATTCCAGGTATTTCTTCTCGGTGTCCTCGGGGAATTGTTCGCGCTTGATGCTTTGCTCCAGCACGTACATCAGATGCACCGGGTCGGCGGCCACTTCCGAGGTGTCGTAGTTGAAAGTGGACGACAGCACCTTGAAGGCGAAGCGGGTGGAAATGCCGTCCATGCCCTCGTCCACCCCGGCGGCATCCTTGTATTCCTGCATGGGCTTGGCCTTGGGGTCGGTCTCCTTGATGCTTTCGCCGTCATAGACCCGCATCTTGGAATAAAGGTTCGAGTTCTCGTGTTCCTTCAGCCGGCTAAGGACGGTGAAGCGGGCCAGCATTTCCAAGGTGGACGGCGCGCACGGAGCCGACGCCAGTTCAGAGCTTTTGATCAGCTTGTCGTAGATGCGCTGTTCCTCGGTGACCCGCAGGCAATAGGGCACCTTGATGACGCAGATGCGGTCGATGAAGGCTTCGTTGTTCTTGTTGTTCTTGAAGGTCTGCCATTCCGCTTCGTTGGAATGCGCCAGGATGATGCCGGAAAACGGCATGGCGCCGATGTTTTCGCTGCCGGCGTAATTGCCTTCCTGGGTGGCGGTCAGCAACGGGTGCAGCATCTTGATGGGGGCCTTGAACATCTCGACGAATTCAAGCAGCCCTTGCGTGCAACGGTTCAACCCACCGGAATGGGAATAGGCGTCGGGGTCGTTCTGGCCGAACATCTCCAATTTGCGGATGTCCACCTTGCCCACCAGGGTCGAGATGTCCTGGTTGTTTTCGTCGCCCGGCTCGCATTTGGCGACGCCGATCTGCCGCAGCCGCGACGGATAGACCTTGACCACCTTGAAGCGCGAGATGTCGCCACCGAACTCGTCCAGGCGCTTGACCGCCCACGGGCTCATCAGACCGGGCAGACGGCGCCGCGCGATGCCGTACTTGTCTTCCAGCACCGGCCCCATGGTCTCGGGGTCGAACAGGCCCAAGGGACTTTCGAACAGCGGGCTGACCTCCTTGCCGGCCTTCAGCACATAGATGGGCATGACCTCCATCAGCGCCTTCAGCCGTTCGGCCAACGACGACTTGCCGCCGCCCACCGGCCCCAGCAGGTAAAGAATCTGCTTACGTTCCTCGAGCCCCTGGGCGGCATGGCGGAAATAGCCGACAATGCGCTCGATGGTCTCTTCCATGCCATAGAACTCGGCGAAGGCGGGATAGACCTTCAGCGTGCGGTTCATGAACACGCGGCTGAGACGCGGGTCCTTGGCGGTGTCGACGATACTGGGCTCGCCGATGGCGGCGATCATCCGTTCGGCGGCTGACGCATACATCATGGGATCGGTCCGGCACCCTTCCAGGTACTCGGCCAAGCTCATCTCGGCATCCTTGCGCCCTTCGTAGGCTCGGGCGAATTGCGAGAAAATGTCGTCGGCGACGGGCATGGCTCACTCCATTTCCTCTGGCCGGTCAACACCGGCAAGCGATGGTCCCGATTTTTACGTAATCACTCGACTTGGAATGAAAAAGGGGGGCAAGCCGTTCTTTCGCTGCGAAATATGCATAGCCCCCGCACGTTAGTGGGGGCCAATGTTCAGGCAATACTGCAAATCATTAACCAGTTATTTACACCACCCCTGCGCTTGGGTGGTTTTCAACCACCCTGGTTGCGGATAAATTGGCGCCGGGGGAAAGCGGAAAGAACTTCATGAGCCTGATGTCCTTGATGAGCGAAAGACTGGCGGACGGTCGACCGTTGCGTGTCGGCCTGATTGGCGCCGGCAAGTTCGCCAGCCTGTTCCTGGCCCAGGCCCGCCACCTTCCCACCTTGCATGTGGCCGCCATCGCCAGCGAAGACGTCGAACGCGCCCACACCATTCTGGCGCTGGCCATGTGGCCGCCGGCCAAGGCGGTGGCGCGCAGCCTGGCCGAGGCTTTCGACAGCGGCGGCACCTGGATCAGCGACGATCACATGGCCATGCTGGAACAGCCCGGACTGGACGTGGTGATCGAGGCCACCAACACGCCGCAAGCGGCCAGCAACGCCCTCGCCGCCATGGCCAACGACATCCATGTCGTCATGGCCAGCGTCGAGGCCGATTCCTTGGTCGGCCCCTATCTGGCCCAGCAGGCCCGTCGGCGTGGCGTGATCTATTCCCTGGCCTATGGCGACCAGCCTTCGCTGATCTGCGAAATGGTGGACTGGGCGCGGGCCTGCGGCTTCGAGATCGCCGCCGCCGGGCGCGGCATCGCCTGGAAGCCGGGACACGAAACCATCACCCCGGACCAGGTGTGGACGCATCTGGGCATCACCCCGGAACAGGCCCGCGCCAAGGATCTGGACCCGCGCACCGCCACCGCCAGCCTGGACGGCACGCGGGCGGCCTTGGAACTGGCCTCGGTGTGCAACGCCACCGGCTTGTTGCCGCCGGAACAAGGGCTGGGCTTCCCCCCTTGCGGCACCCACGACCTGCCCCACGTCTTCCGCCCGACCTGGGAAGGCGGACGACTTGAGGGGCTGGGGGTGGTGGAAGCCGCGTCCTGCCTGGAACCCGACGGGCGAAGCGTGTCCGGCGGCCTGCGCTGGGGGGTGTTCGCCACCTTCACCTCGCCGTCGCCCCACACCACCATGTCGTTTTCCGAATACGGCCTGTTGACCGATGCCAGCGGCTGCTACGCCGCCCGCTGGCGCCCCCATCGTCTGGCCGGACTAGAGGCGTCGCTGTCGGTGGCCAGCGTCTGCCTGCGCGGCGAACACACCGGCTGCCCCAAGGAATGGATCGCCGACGTCGCCACCATCGCCAAGACCAACCTGGCCGCGGGCGCCGTTCTTGACGGAATCGGCGGATCAGCCGTGCGCGGCGTGCTGGTGCGGGCCGGACAGGCCCTGGCGGCGAACTGCCTGCCGGTGTCGCTGGCCCAAGGGGCGGTGCTGCGCCACCCCATCGCCGCTGGGCAGACCGTCACCCTGGCCGACGTCGAACTGCCGCCCGAAACCAGCCATCTGCTGGAAATGCGAGCCGCCATGGTGCCGGCGGCCTGACCAAGGCGCGTTCAGAACGCCTCTTCCCACGAGCGCGACAGCTTCATGGCGCAGTTGATCAGACCGACCATGGAATAGGTCTGCGGGAAATTTCCCCACAACTCGCCGGTGCGCGGGTCGATGTCTTCCGACAGCAGCCCCAAGGGGTTGCGCTTGTCCAGCACCTGTTCGAACAGGGCGCGGGCCTCGGCCTTGCGGCCGATGGCGGCCAGGGCGTCGATATACCAGAAGACGCAGATGACGAAGGCGGTCTTGGGCTTGCCGAAATCGTCCTCGGCCACGTAACGATACAGGAATCCGTCGGTGCGCAGCGCCTGGGCCACCGCGTCGACGGTGCCGGCCAGGCGCGGGTCGTCGCCGGCCAGGAAGTCGACCTCGTGCAACAGCAACAGCGTGGCGTCCATGTCGGTGCCGTCGAAGGTGGAGACGAAGCTGCCCAAGGCTTCGTTCCAGGCCCGGGCGCAGATGGTGGCGTGCAGGCGGTCGGCCTCGCGCCGCCAGAAGCTGGCGCGGTCGCCTTTGTTGATCCGTTTGGCGATCTTGGCCAGACGGTCGCAAGCAGCCCAGCACATGACGGCGGAAAAGGTGTGGACATGGGCGGAATTGCGCAATTCCCACGGCCCGGCGTCGGGCTGGTCGAAGACGGCGATGGAGCGTTGGCCCAGGCGTTCCAATTGCTCGAACAAGGTGTCGTCGCCGGGATGGGTCAGGCGGCGGTCGAAGAAGGCGTGGGTCGAGGCCAGGACGATGCTGCCATAGACGTCGTTCTGCACCTGCAGATGGGCCTGGTTGCCCAATCGCACCGGCCCGAAGCCGCGATAGCCGGCCAGATGGTCGGCGATCACCTCGTCCATGGTGGAATCCCGCGTGATGCCGTAAACCGGGCGCAGGCCCTCCTCGTTCGAGCCCTCGACGATGTCGCCGATATAGCGCAGGTAGTCTTCCATCATGCGGGTGACGCCCAGGCGGTTCAGCGCGTGGATGACGAAATAGGCGTCGCGCAGCCAGCAGAACCGGTAATCCCAGTTGCGTTGGGTGTCGGCGGCCTCGGGGATCGAGGTGGTCAGCGCCGCGACGATGGCGCCGGTTTCCTCGAAATTGCACACTTTCAGGGTGATGGCGGCGCGGATCACCGCGTCCTGCCATTCAAACGGAATGGACAGCGACCGCACCCACGACCGCCAGTGCTCGGCGGTGCGTTCGAACAGGTCCCGCGCGGTGGATTCGATGCCCGCCTGCAGGCTTTCGTCGGCGCCCAGGATCATGTCCACCGGGCGGTCCAGCACGAAGGACCGTTCCTCGATGACATAGGAAATGGGGGCGTTGGTGGTCAGCCGCAGGGTCTGGTCGGCCGAGACATAGCGCACGTGGTTGCTGCCCCGGGTGATCTGCGGCGCCAACGCCCCGTTGCCGAAACGCGGCCGCAGGCGGATGCGCAGGCGCGGCCGCCCCTGCAAGGGACGGATGCGGCGCACCACCATCGGCGGCCGGTAGATGCGTTCGTAAAGGGCGAAGCGCGGGCAGAAATCCACCACTTCGACCAGACCGCCGTGACGGTCGGACAGCACGGTGCGCAGGATGGCGGAATTGGGCAGGTAAACCTGTTCGGTGTGCACCTGGTCCACCAGGGACAGCGAGAACTCGCCGTCGATCCCGTCATTGCCGTTGACCAGCGACTGGAACACCGCGTCGCCATCCAGGCGGGGAAAGCAATTCCAGACGATGGACGCCTTGGCATCGACCAAGGCGGCGATGGTGCAATTGCCGATGATGCCAAGCTCAAGACTGGGCATGGTTTCCTCCTGTCGCTTGCCTGTGCAGTGTTCTCAGCCAGCGGCGCACCGCCTGGGGCGACGACAGCCCCCGGTTTGCTGCGCTGCCCTGGGTGCCGCCCACCCGGATGGACAATCCGTCCAGGCGGTTGACGGCGCTAAAGCCGCATTCGTCGGTGACGTCGTCGCCCACATAGACGGGCCGTCTTCCAGCAAAAACCGGATTGTCCATGAAACGCAGGATGACCGATCCCTTGTCGGTGCCGGCGGGCATCACCTCGACCACCGCCTTGCCGTCGATCAGCCGAAGCGCCTGGTCGGCCCGTTCGACGGTGCGCCGGGCCAGGGCGCGAACCTGACCGGCCAGTTGCGGGTTGTCGCGGTAATGCAGGGCCACCCCCAGGGGCTTGCGCTCGACCAGGATGCCGGGCAGCGTCTCGGCCCCTGCCGCCAGGGCGTCCAGTTCGGGAATGGCGACCTTCGACGAGCTGGACGCGCCACCCAGCCGCCATTCGCCGCCATGGCTGCCGGCGACGTAAGCCAATCCGGGGAACAACCGGTCGATATCGGCCAGGGCGCGGCCGCTGACCAGGGCCAAGGCGCCCCCCAATTGCGCTGCCAGTTCGCGCAGCAAGGGGGGCAGGAAATCGGGCACCACCACCAGGTCGGGTCTGGGCGCCAGGTCGATCAGCGTGCCGTCGATATCCAGGAACAGCGCCAGGGGTCGGAGGAGCCTAGACATTACGAAAACCTCCGGCCGGGCTGGTGCGCACCAGCTGACTTTGGATCGCCCGGCTTTTGCGCATGCGGGCGGCGTCCAGCAGCATGCGACCGGCCCAATGATGGATGTTGTGTTCGCTGACCAGTTCACGCATCAGCTTCATGCGTTCGCGCCGCTGGTCGGCGGGCATGGTCAGCGCCGTATACATGGCTTCGCCCATGGCCTGGATGTCGTAGGGATTGACGATCAGCGCCTCGCGCAGTTCGCGCGACGCGCCGGCGAAGGTGGACAGCACCAGCACCCCGTCCTCGTCGTCACGGGCCGCCACGAATTCCTTGGCCACCAAATTCATCCCGTCGTGCAGGCTGGACACCAGGCACAAATCGGCGGCGCGGAACAGGGTCAGCACCTCGTCCGGTTCGTGGTGGCGGGCCACCAGCAGGATCGGCCGCCAATCGTCGCGGCCGAAGCGTTCGTTGATCTCGGCGGCCAAGGTCTCCGCCTCTTCCTGGGTGATCTGATAGGCCGACAGCCGTCCACGGGTCGGCGCCGCCACCTGAAGCAGGGTAAACTGGCCGATCCATTCGGGGTGTTGCTCCAGCAGCGACTGCACGGCACGGAAGCGGTCGGCGATGCCTTTGGTGTAGTCGAAGCGCTCGACGCCGACCGCTAGGCGGATGTCGGGAGCGACGCCGTAACGCTGATGCAGCACGGCGCGGCACTGATCGACCGGCGGGGTGTCGGCCAAGGCCGCCGGCGGCCATTCGATGGAAATGGGATAGGACCGCACCAGGGTGGTGTTGCCCTCCACGTCGCGCACCGCCGACAATTCACGGTCGATGTGGCTGGCCAGGAAGCGGTCCACCGATTCCAGGAAGTTCAGGCAATGGAACTGGGTGTGGAACCCCAGGATGGACGAGCCCAGCAGACCGGCCAGGATTTCTTCCTTCCACGGGCAGATGCTGAACATCTCGGCATTGGGCCAGGGGATGTGCCAGAAGGTGATGATGGTGGCTTCGGGCAT
>JAIWOG010000071.1 GCA_020217035.1 Magnetospirillum sp.
CCTTTCGCGCACCATCTGCGGCAACAGGGCGAAATGGTAGTCCTGGACCAGCACCACTGGATTGGGGGTGGTGGCCTCGGCCACCACGGCGTCGGCGAACTTGCGGTTGACCGCCACGTATTGCGCCCAGTCGGACGCCCGGAACACCGGGCGGACGAAGGCGATGTGACACAACGGCCACAAACCTTCGTTGGCCAAGCCATAATAATAGCCGTCCTGTTCCTCGTCGCTCAGCCACACCCGGCGCAGGGTGTAGGTGGGCGCGTCAGGCGGCACGGCCAGATGATCCGACTTGTCCACCATCAGGCTGTCGGCGCTGCCGCTGCCATGGGCGATCCAGGTGCCGCCGCAGGCCCGCATGATCGGTTCAAGCGCGGTGACCAAGCCGCTGGCTGGCCGCTGCAAGGTGACCTTGCCGTCTTCCATGTTGTGGATATAGGGCTGGCGGTTGGACACCACCAAGACCTCGGCGTCGGGCATTTCCGCCCGCAGCAGCGACCGCAGGGATTCCGGCCCCCAGTCGACGCGAATAGCGTCCGACAACCCGCGCGGGGCTTCCAGGCTGCGCATGGCTTTGCGCATCTCGCGCAGCAAGGGGGCCAGTTCCGGATCGTCGCCTCGGCCGGCGCCGTCCCCGGACGGGGCGGTCAAGCCGCGCTGCAAGCTGGTGATCCATCCGCGCAAGGTCAGGCGGGCCACAATGGCCGTCACCCCGGCCGCCGCCAGCCCCAACAGTCCCAGGAAAACCGCAAGGTATGATTCGGCGCTGGACAGGCGGCGTTCGATGAAGCCCAGATCGTGCAGGATGACCAGACGCCCCAGGGCGTTGCCGTCGGTCACCAGGCCGAAACTGGCGGCCAGCACCGAACCGTTGTCCAAAGGTGCGACGGTGAAGGACGGCTGGCCCAGGTTGCCGTGACCTTCGGGACAGGCCAAGGACGCAGGCCAGGCAGCCGAGCGGCGCACCAACTTGCCGTCATTGTCGCACAATCCCAGGGCCAGCACCCGTTCATCCTGGGCGATGCGGCGGAACAAGACGTCCACTTGCCGCGACGAACCGGAATTGACCAACTGGGTCACCGTTTCCTGGACCGAATTGAAGATCAAATGCGACCGCATTTCCACGTCGGCCCGGAACCATTTTTCGATCAACCCGCCCACCGCCGGTGCCGCCAGCCAGGCAATCAGACCCAAAACCAGCAGCAACGGCAGGACGAAGCGCAGCGCCATGCGCATCAAGCTTCCTTCATTCCGCCTTGTCACGAATCGACCGGCCCATGGTCCCAGGGGGGAGTCGCAAAATCAATCAATTTTTTAGATATGTGATATTTGTTTTTTAGATTGAACCGGTTTGAGACCAAAAACAAACCCCGCCAGGTTTCCCGGGCGGGGTTTCGAGTCAGTCCTAAACCTCGCTCCCCCAGGGGGGATCGGGCAGCACCTGGAACAGATTGCGCAACCCCTCACCCCACAATTGGCCGATCTTTTGGAAATAGGGATCGTCCTCCAAGATGGTGTGGTGCAATCCGACCTTGAACTCGTCCCGGTGATAGACCAGCAAATCGATGGGCAGTCCCACGGTCAGGTTCGAGCGGATGGTCGAGTTCAGGGACAGCAGGGCGCATTTGGTCGCCGGCATCAGGTCCATCTGGCGGGTGACGACGCGGTCCAGGATGGGCTTGCCATATTTGGTTTCGCCGATCTGCAAGAAGGGCGAATGCTCGCCGCATTCGATGAAGTTGCCGGCCGAGTAGATCATGAACAGGCGCGGCGCCTCGCCCTTGATCTGACCACCGAATATCAAGGAGACGGCGAACTCGGCCCCATGTTCCTTGAGGTGCTTGGCGTCGTGGCCGTGCACTTCGCGCACGATGGCGCCCAGGATGCGGGCGGCGTCGAACATGGTCTCGGCCAGATAGACGTTCTTCTTGGGGTCGTCGGTCTTGGCCCCTTGGTCGACCAGGGCGGCGACGAACTGGGTGATGGCCAAATTGCCGGCCGACAACATGACCAGGACGCGGTCACCCGGCTTTTCCCAAATGCGCATCTTGCGGAAGGTGGACACGTGGTCCACCCCGGCATTGGTGCGCGAATCAGACGCGAACACCAGTCCCTGTTCCAGGGACATGGCCAGGCAGTAGGTCATGAAAATATCTCCACCGGTCGGCTTAGGCCGACATCAAGAAGTCTTCGTGCAACTGGGTGCTGATATGGTTGTTGACGGTGATGAAGCTGGAAATGAATTCCTTCAGGCCGTCCCCCAGCAACTCGTCCATCTTGTTCCAATGCAGCTTGGCCTGCAGCGATCCCACCATGCGGGTGCATTCCAGGTCGGGTCCGATCTCGGCCAGGGTTTCCATGGCCTTGTTCAGACAAGACAGCAAGGAACGCGGCATGGCCGGCTTCTTGATCAGCATGTCCAGGGCGTTGGCCTGGCGCGGCTCGTCGCCATAGACGGTGCGGTAAGCCTTGAGCGCACTGACCGAGCGCAACACCACCGCCCAGTGGGTGTGGCCGAACGGGTCGGCGCCGGCGCCGCCGGGCGAGAAGCCACCCAGGGGCACGCCGATCAGCCGCGCGGTATTGTCGGCCCGTTCCAGCGCCGTGCCCAGACGCAGGAAGTGATAGGGCTCGTCACGCAGCATGACGCCGTCGACGATGCCGCGGAACAGGTGCGAGCGTTCGCGCACCCATTCGCAAAAGGCGATCAGCCCCTGTTCGCGCAGGCGCGGGCCGTCCATGGATTTCACTTCCAGCCAAGTGGCGTTGGTGGCTTCCCACAATTCGTTGGGGATCACCGAACGCACCGCGTGGGCGTTCTCGCGGGTCGAGCGAAGCGCGGCGTAGATGGACGACGGATTGGTGGAATCCAGCACCGTGTAGCTGACCACGTTGACCGCCGATGCCTGGCTGTAGCGCATGTTGAACGCCTTCTCGCCCCCGGCGATGGACAGCACCGAGCGCCAGAAGGCGTCGGGATTGCCCGGCGACGACAGCGCGGTGCGGTTGGCGACGTCGAGGAAGCGGGCGATGTTCTCGGCCCGCTCCATGTACCGGCTCATCCAGTACAGATGTTCGGCGGTGCGGCTCAGCATGGGTCGTTCTCCAACACCCAGGTATCCTTGGTCCCGCCGCCCTGCGACGAGTTGACCACCAGCGAGCCTTCGGTCAGCGCCACGCGGGTCAGCCCGCCCGGCACCAGGGTGACGGTCTCGCCGGCCAGCACATAGGGACGCAAATCCACGTGTCGCGGCGCGATGCCCTGGTCCACCAAGGTGGGCACGGTGGACAGCGCCAAGGTCGGCTGGGCGATGTAGTTGGATGGGTTGGCCAGGATCAGTTGGCGGAATTCCTCGATCTTGGCCTTGGTCGAGGTCGGCCCCACCAGCATGCCGTAACCGCCGGCCCCCTGGACTTCCTTGACCACCAGTTCCGCCAAATGTTCCAGCACGTATTTGCGGTCGTCATCCCGTTCCAGCCGCCAGGTGGGCACGTTGTTGAGGATCGGTTCCTCGCCCAGGTAGAACTTCACCATGTCGGGGACAAAGGTGTAGGTGGCCTTGTCGTCGGCGACGCCGGTGCCGATGGCGTTGGCCAAGGTCACCCCGCCGCCGCGATAGACGTCCAGCAGACCCCGCACGCCCAACGCCGAATCGGGGCGGAAGGCGTCGGGGTCCATGAATTCGTCGTCGATGCGGCGATAGATCACGTCCACCCGCTTGGGCCCACGGGTGGTGCGCATCCACACCAGCCCGTCCTGGACGAACATGTCGCGGCCTTCCACCAGTTCGATGCCCATCTGCTCGGCCAGGAAGGCGTGCTCGAAATAGGCAGAGTTGTAGTAGCCCGGCGTCATCATCACCACGTTGGGGTCGCCCTTGCACTTGGCGGGCGCCACCGAACGCAGGTTCTTGATCAGGATGTCCGGGTAATCGTCCACCGGCGCCACCTGATGGCGGGCGAACAGGTCGGGGAACAGGCGCATCATCATCGCCCGGTTTTCCAGCATGTAGGAAACCCCCGACGGCGAACGCAAATTGTCTTCCAGGACGTAGAACTCGTTCTCGCCGGTGCGCACCAGATCGATGCCGGCAATGTGGGTATAGACGTCACGGGCCACGTCGATGCCCATCATTTCCGGGCGGAACATGGCGTTGCCCAGGACATGTTGCTTGGGAATGATGCCGGCCTTCAGGATTTCCTGGTCGTGATAGAGATCCTTCAAGAAGGCGTTCAAGGCGCGGACACGCTGGCAGCAGCCGGCCGACAGGTGCTTCCATTCGGAAGCCGAGATGATGCGCGGCACGGTGTCGAAGGGGATCAGGCGCTCGGTGCCTTCCTCGTCGCCATAGACGGTGAAGGTGATGCCAAGGCGCCGGAACAGCATGTCGGCTTCTTCATGCTTGCGCCGCAGCACGTCGGGGGCCAAGGACAACAGCCAGTTCTCGTAGACCCGGTAGGGAGCGCGAACGCCACCGGCCGAGGATTTCATTTCGTCGAAGGCCATTCCCTCTCCATTCGCTGTTCAGCTTTAGCATTTTCGCAATGCAACCGCCGTGCCTGGAAAAACCCGTGAATTTTCAATGGTCATCATCTGTGCGCCAACCTTGGCATGCGCAAAGCCTGACCTCTTGGCTCAATTCTTAGGCAATCCTCACAAACCCCGCATCCAGCGCGGCCGCATGCCCTGGCCCAGTTCCAGGCATTGGTCGATCTGCGCCAATACCCGGTTTTTGTCCTTGGGCAGCGTTCCCGCCAAGGGTAGCGCGTTGCTGGCATGGTTGGAACGGAAGATCACCGGCGCGGGTGGGGCCAGACGTTCCACCAGCCGGCGCATTTCGACCAGGATGGCGCGGTCGTCCTGCCAGGCGAAGGGTTCGCCGAACTTTTCCATGAAGCGGTCCTCGACCTCGTCGGCCAGCCGCAATTGCAGGGTGGACAGAAAAGTCACCGGCACCCGGTTCAGCATGTCCGCCGTCTCGTCCATGTGCTGCTGCCAATGCTTCTGGCCGCCCAAGCCGGTGATCACCGTGGCCGAGACCTTCAGGCCAGCCTCGGCGGCACGGGCCAGCCCCTGCTCCATCTGCTTGGCGTTGCCCTTCCTGATCTTCTTCAACAGCAGGTCGGAACCGCTTTCGATGCCCACATAGACCAGCCCCAATTTCTTGGACTTCAGGTGCTGGATCTCGGCGACGCTTTTGGCCAGCAGGTTGAACGGCGTGGCGTAAGCCGTCACCCGCTGCAAATGGGGGAAGGTGGCGGCCAGCCGGTCGCAGATGGCGGCCAGATGGTCGGTGGGCAAATTATAGGCGTCGCCGTCGGCCAGGAACACCCGGTGGGCATGGGGCCACATTTGGGCGGCGGCGGCGATGTCGTCATAGACCGCGTCCAGGGACCGGGCGCGGTAATCCTTGACCTTGTACATGGAACAGAAGGTGCAGCCGTTGAACCGACAGCCCAACGTCGCCTGGATGATCAGATTGTCGCCTTCGGACGGCGGACGCCACAGGGGGAAATCGTAATCGAGCACGGCCAGCCGCCCTTATGGGGATAGTTCCGCGATCATAGCCGGCAAACGAGCCACCAGCACAGGCAGGAAATCGACGGCGGTGGCGTGAACGCGGGACAGCCGGATTCCCAAATAATCTTGGGCGATGATATTGCGCATGCCGATGATCTGCCGCCAAGGAATATCCGGGAAGCGCTGCTGCACGTCATCGGGGACCCGCTTGGCCGCTTCGCCGATGACTTCCAATGCCCGCAAAACCGCATATTGGGTTTTACGGTCGGCGGCGAAGGCGCGAAAATCCATGCCCTCGACAAAACTTTGCGCGTCGCGGGCGTAATCCAACATGTCGGCCAGGCAAGCGGCGGGATCACGCCTCACACCGGCACCACTTCCGCCAGAACCTGCGCGGCGATGCGGGGGCGCAAGGCTTCGCGCTCGACCAGATCGACGGGCAGTCCCAGGGCGTCGCTCAATTCCTGCTGCAAGCCGGCATAGGCCAGCAAATCCATGTCGTCGCCCAGTTCGATAAGCAAATCCACACGCTGTCCGCCCCCTGGTCACCACGGGCGTAGGACCCGAACACCCCCAGCGAGCGCAGCGGGTAGCGTCGCCGCAAATCAGGCTGCATGGCCCGCAGGTGTTCAAGGATTTCGTCGAGCGCTGGCAATAAACTCATCTCCAATCATCGACTGTCCGCGAACCTACTTTATCCAATCAGAGACGGCAGAAGCAATTGCCGCTATCGCTGCCGCCACGCTGGCAATTGCCGCAATTTTAGCAGTCCGCAGGTTTTTGTCAGCCAGGGCATTTTGTTCGATGCGATCTCGCCGCTTGATTTCGGCAATGGCTGCGCCTTTATCGGCATGATGTGCTCCAAGGGCGGCAATCCCTTCGAGCCAAGCGTCGGACTTTTCAGAAAAATCCTTTTCCATCCCCTATTCCGAACATTCCGGGCTGGGGTCGGGGCGCTTGTCGCGCATGGTGACCAGTTCCTCGGCCGCCGTCGGGTGGATGCCGATGGTGGAATCGAACTGGGCCTTGGTGGCGCCGCATTTCAGGGCGACGGCGAAGCCTTGCACCATTTCCGGGCCGTCGGGGCCCAAAACATGGATGCCCAGCACGCGGTCGGTCTTTTGGTCGACGACGATCTTCATCAGCGTGCGTTCGTCGCGGCCCGACAGGGTGTTCTTCATCGGCTTGAAGCGCGAAACATAGACGTCGATGGCGCAGCCCAGCTTGGCGCGGGCCTGTTCCTCGGTCAGTCCCACGGTGGCGATGGGCGGCATGGAGAACACGGCGGTGGGGACATTGTCGTAATCGGTGCTGGTGGGGTTGCCCAAAAACAGGGTCTGGACCAGCGCCATGCCCTCGGCCAGGGCCACCGGGGTCAGGTTCATGCGGTCGGTGACGTCGCCGATGGCCCAGATGCTGGGCACCGAGGTCCGCGAATATTCGTCCACCACCACGGCGCCGTTCTTGTCCAGTTGCACGCCCGCTTCCACCAGGCCCAGCCCCTTGGTGTTGGGGGCGCGGCCGGTGGCGTACATCACCAGGTCGACGCGCAGGGTCTCGTCGCCGGACAGGCGCAGGTCGTAACCGCCCTTGACCTTCTCGATGGACAGGACCTGGGTTTCGCGCCGCAGGTCGATGCCCTTGGCCACCATGGCTTCGTCCAGGGCGGCGCGGACATCCTGGTCGAAGCCGCGCAGCGTCGCCTCGCCCCGGATGATCTGCGTCACCTTGACGCCAAGCGCGTTGAAGATGCCGGCGAACTCGACGGCGATGTAGCCGCCGCCGACGATGGCGATGGTACCCGGCAATTGCAGCAAATCCAGGGCCTCGTCCGAGGTGATGGCGTGCTCGATGCCGGGAATCTGCGGAAGAGACGGCCGCCCGCCGGTGGAAACCAGGATGTTCTTGGCGCTGATCCGCTTGTCGCCCACTTGCACGGTGTGGGCATCGACGACGGTGCCACGCCCTTCGAACATGGTGACGCCGGAATCGCGCATGATGCGGTTATAGACGGCTTCCAGGCGGTTCAGCTCAGCGTTCTTGGCGCTGATCAGCCGCGCCCAGTCGAAGCCGACCGAGCCGATGTCCCAGCCGAAACCGGCGGAATCGGCGATGTCCTCGGCGAAATGGCCGCCCATGACCAGCAGCTTCTTGGGTACGCAGCCGCGCATGACGCAGGTGCCGCCAACCCGGCTTTCCTCGATGGCCGCCACCTTCTTGCCCAACCGCGCCGCCATGCGCGAGGCCCGCACCCCACCCGAACCGGCGCCGATGGTGACGAGGTCGAAATCATAACCGGACATGGGAAAAGCTCCTTGCTCTGTCAGGGCGACAGACTAGCAAGCGGTGGCGGCGGAAGAAAGCCGGATGGTCACCGTGGTCCCCTGGCCGGGGGCGCTGTCCACCGTCAGGGTGCCGCCATGCAACTCGATGAATTTCTTGGCTAGCGGCAACCCCAGGCCGGTGCCGGAATGACGGCGTGTCGCCTGGTCGTCCACTTGAACGAACGGTTCCAGCACCCGCTGGATGTCGCAGGGCTTCATGCCGATGCCGGAATCGACCACCTTGACCCACACGCCGTCAGCGTCGCGCCCCAGACCCAAGGTCACCGAGCCGCCTGCCGGTGTGAACTTCAAGGAATTGCCGATCAGGTTCAACAGCACCTGCTTCATGCGCAAGGGATCGACCCGCACGTTTCCGGGGTCCACCTCGACCGCCAGACGCAGGTCGAGGCGCTGGCGCATGGCCTTTTCCTGCAGCAAGCGGATCGCCTGTTCGGCCAAGGGCACCAGCGGCAGGTTTTCCGGCGTCAGGTCGAAATGCCCGGCCTCGACCTTGGACAGGTCCAGAACTTCGTTGATGATGGACAACAGATGGGTGCCCGATTCCCAGATGGATTCCACGTATTGGGCGTAGACCGGGTTCTCCACCGGCCCCAGCACACCCAGACGCATGACGTCGGAAAAGCCGATGATGGCGTTCAAGGGGGTACGCAATTCGTGGCTCATGTTGGCCAGGAACTCGCTTTTGCAGCGGTTGGCGTCCTCGGCCAGGCGCCGCGCCGCTTCGGCTTCGGCGGTGCGGGCGGCGACACGGTATTCCAACAGGTCGTTGGCCTGACGCAGGGCGGTTTCGGCGCGGCGGCGTTCGGTGATGTCCTGACCGACGATGACGATGCCGTCCTCGGTGTCCAAAGGCGCCAGGTTCCACGAAACCACTCGGCTGCCCAAGGCGCCTTCCTGGTCGCGCAATTGCTGCCCGGAACGGGCCTGGGCCAGCCATTGATCAAAGGAATCGCCCACGTTGTCACCCAAGATTCGCCGCCAGGGCTTGCCCACCACGTCCTGGGCCGACAAACCCAGGATGCGTTCGGCCTCGCGGTTGAATTCCTGCACCCGGCCATCGAATCCGACCACCACGATGATGCTGGCCGCCACCTCGACCAGCGAACGGAAGCGGGATTCGCTGGCTCGCAGCACCGCCTCGCGCCGTTTGCTTTCGGTGATGTCGCCCAGCGAGCCGACCATGCGGGTGGCGATGCCGTTGGCACCGCGCACCGCCACCCCGCGCGACCGAATCCAGCGGTATTCGCCGTTGCGGGTGCGGACGCGGTATTCACATTCGAAATACTCGGTTTCGCCCTTCAGGTGGTGAATGAGCGTGGATTGGTAACAATCCCGATCGTCGGGATGCACCATCTTCAGCCATTCATGCGAGGTTGTTCTGACCGTCTCGCCGTCGAAGCCCAGGATGGCCAGCAGCCGGGTGGACAGGAACAATTCCTTGGTGATCGGGTTCCAATCCCACAGCCCTTCGCCGGGGCCGCGCATGGCCAGGGCATAGCGTTCCTCGCTTTCCCTGAGCGCCTTGGTGGCCACCATCAAGGCGTCGCGGGCGGCGTTGGCCTCGCGGTGGGCCTCTTCCAGTTCGGTGATGCGAGAACGCAAGCGCGAGATGACGGAACGCCGCCGAAAAGGCGTCGCGACGGGCATGGTCCGGCTGCGATTGCGTTCTATCGGCACGCGCCCTCCCTGGTTGGAGCTTCTGAGTATTATCTTTTCACAAAAGTGCTATCCGCTTCGGCTTGGAACAAGGGGGCGAAGGTATACTCCGCCCCCCTCTTTCGGGCAGGATCAGGCGCTCAACGCTTCCACCGCCCCACGGCCAAGGCGGCTTTCCACATAAAGCAGCAACTCCGCCACCGTTTCGTCCACCGACTTGCCTTCGGTGACCAGCGCCAGTTCCGGCGAGTCGGGGGCCTCGTAGGGGGCCGAAACGCCGGTGAAGTCGGCGATCTCGCCTTGACGGGCCTTCTTGTACAATCCCTTGGGATCGCGTTGTTCGCAGGCGTCCAGGCTGGTGGCGACGTGGATTTCGTGGAAAGCCTCGGGATCGATGGCGCGGACCCGATCGCGGTCAGCGCGGTATGGACTGATGAAGGCGGTGATCACCAGCATGCCGGCCTTGGCGAACAGGTGC
>JAIWOG010000072.1 GCA_020217035.1 Magnetospirillum sp.
GCCACCTCGCCGACGCGGCGGATGTTTTCGGTGCGGTCCTCGTGGGTGAAGCCCAAATCGCTGCACAGGCCGTGGCGGACGTTGTCGCCGTCCAGCACGTTGACCTGCCACCCCTTCTGGAACAGCCGGCGCTCCAGTTCCATGGCGATGGTGGACTTGCCGGCACCCGACAGGCCCGTCAACCATAGAACGCCACCCTTGTGACCGTTGGCCCGGGCCCGCGATTCGGTGGTCACCTGGTGGTCGACCTGGAAGATGTTGCGGCTGTCGTTGGCGGAAGCGACGATGCCGCCGCCGACGATGTCGTAGCCGTGCACCAGCACGAAACGCCCCAGGCGGGCATTGGTGCCGAAGGTGTCGAAGGCCATGGCCGAGCGCGAGCGCAGCACCACTTCGGCCACCGCGTTGCGGCCCACTTGGGCGCCTTGGTGGCTGCCCAGGTCCTCGACGTCGATGACCCGTTCGATGGCAGCGACTTCCACCTGATATTCGGCGGTGGACAGCTTCAACTTCAAGCGGTCGCCCAGGGCCAACGGATCGCGGCCCAGCCAGAACACCCGGGCCTTGATTTCATGGGCCAAGGCGGGGGCGGCTTCGGCCAGGTGGGCCAGTTGGCCGCGTTCGACGAAGATCGGCTCGTCCAACGTGAACCCGACGGACTGGCCGGCACCGGCCGACAGCACGGTGACGTCGGAACCGGCCCAGCCTTCGATGCTGGCGATTCGGGCCGACTTGCCCGAGGGCGAGAACACCAGCCGGTCGCCCACCTTCAGCCGGCCGCTTTCGATGCGGCCCGAGACGATGCGGCGGCTGTCGAACTTGTAGACGTCCTGGACCGGGAACCGCAAATCCAGGTCGTGGGCGGAGGCGGCGGCTGCGAAGCCGTCCAAGGCTTGCAGCACCGTCGGCCCCTGATACCAGCCAGCGGCGGCGGAACGCTCCTTGATGAAGTCGCCGCCACGGGCGGAAACCGGCACCACATGGGTCGGCGTCACGCCGATACCAGCCAGATAGGCGCGGATTTCAGCGTCCACTTCCTTGAAGCGGGCTTCCGACCAGTCCACCAGATCCATCTTGTTGACCACCACGGCGATCTGGGTCAGGCCCAGAAGATGCAGCAGATAGCCGTGACGGCGGGTCTGTTCCTGCACGCCCTCGGCGGCATCGACGATCAGCACCGCGGCCTCGGCGGAAGCCGCGCCGGTGATCATGTTCTTCAAGAACTCTTTGTGGCCTGGCGCGTCGATGATCAGCACCGGACGGTTGCCGGTATGGAACCGAAGCTGCGAGGTGTCGATGGTGATGCCCTGGTCGCGTTCGGCCTGCAGCGCGTCCATGACGAAAGCCCATTCGAACGGCATGCCGCGCTTGTCGCAGACTTCCTTCAAATACTCGACCTTGCCTTCCGGCAGGGCGCCGGTTTCATGCAGCAATCGGCCGACCAGGGTGGACTTGCCGTGGTCCACGTGACCGACGACGACGATCTTCAGCGGGGTGTTGGACATGATCTGCTCGTCCCTTGCTTACATGTAGCCGGCGGCACGCAGCCGCTCGAAGGCATCTTCGGATTCACGGTCCTGGGCGCGGCCGGCGCGTTCGGACGTCTTGGTGGTCTCCAGTTCCTCGATGATTTCGTCCACGGTGGACGCGGTGGACGCGATGGAACCGGTGCAGGGCGCACAGCCCAACGAGCGATAGCGCTTGCCGTTCTTGGCGAAGTACAAGTCGACCACCGGGATGCCTTCACGGGCGATATAGCGCCACACGTCCAGCTCGGTCCAAGCCAAAAGCGGATGGATGCGCAGATGTGTGCCGGGCGCGAAGTCGGTCTTGAACTGGTCCCAGAATTCGGGGGGCTGGTCGCGCACGTCCCATTCGTTGGTGTCGTTGCGCGGGCTGAACACCCGTTCCTTGGCACGGGTGCCTTCCTCGTCGCGGCGGATGCCGGCGATGACGCCGGTGAAGCCGTGCTCGGCCAACAGCGCCTTCAGCCCTTCGGTCTTCAAGGCCGAGCAGCAATTGACCCGACCCTGGCTGGGATGCATGCCGGCATCCAGCGCCGCCTTGTTCTGGCCGACGATCAAGGGCAGGTTCCAATCACGCGCCACGCGGTCGCGGAATTCGATCATTTCCGGGATCTTGTAGCTGGTGTCCACATGCAGGACCGGGAACGGCACATGGCCGAAGAACGCCTTCCTTGCCAGCCACAGCATGACGTTGCTGTCCTTGCCGATGGACCACAGCATGGCGATCTTGTCGAGCCGGTTGAAGGCTTCACGGAAGATGTAGATGGATTGGGCTTCCAGTTGGTCGAGGTCGTTCATTGTCGTCATTTCCGTCAAATCCCGGCGCCGTCGCTGCCGAGTACAAGGGTGTGGATTCCGCATTCGGTCTTGGCGCTGCCGGCCCAGCGGCCGGCGCGGGGCGATTCGCCCGGCTTGGTGGGCCGCGTACACGGCCAGCAGCCGATCGAGCGATAGCCCTGTTCCACCAGCGGATGGACGGGCAGGCCGCGCTCGCGGAAGGCCTTTTGCACGTCGTCTTCGCCCCAATTGGCCAAGGGGCTGATCTTGGCGACGCCGCCGACGATTTGGATCGAGGACAAGTCCTGGCGCTCGAAGCCGTGGGCCTGCTTGCGGCCGTCGATCAAGGCGGCGAAGCCCTCGGTGGCGCGGGCCAGCGGCAGCACCTTGCGCAAATAGCAGCAGCGGTCGTGGTCGGTGCGCCACAGGTCCTCCGCCTCGCTGAGGTCTTCCGAGGACGGGCGGACGACGCGCACATCGGTCAGCCCCAGTTGCCGTTCCAGCCGATAGCGGTATTCCAGGGTCTCGTCGAACAACTCGCCGGTATCCAGGAAGATCACCGGCACCGATGGGTCCACCTGGGCCACCAGATCCAGCAACACCGCCGATTCGGCGCCAAAGGACGAAGTCACGGCGACGCGCCCCTTGAAGACCTGTTGGGTCATCACTTGGATCAGGTCCTTGCCGCCCAGATGGCCATAGGCGTTGGCGTAATCCACGTCGATCATTCCGCCACCTCAAGCAAAGCGTTCAGGTCACCGACAGCGGCGACCACCGGAGCCAGCGGAGCGGCCACCGCCTCGTTCACCGCATCGAGCACATAGGCCACCGCCTCGCGGTAGGCTTCGGCCGACTGGGCCTGGGCCACGTCCACCGCGGCCAGGGCCTGGGCGATGGCGGCGGCGTCGGACCACAGCGAAGCCACCTGCGCTTCCGCGGCCTCCAAAGTGATGTCGTCTTCCGAAGCGACGCCACGGGCGTGCAGCAGGCGGCGCAGCGCGAAAGTCAAGGCGCGGGTCGCCTCGGCCTTGGCCAGGTCGGACTGCCCCACCGCCAGGTTGCGGTCGGTGGAAATCAGCGCGTCGTCGGCCAGGTCGGCGTAGCACAAATCCATGGCGAAGGGGGCTGCGCACTCGCCCTTCGCCTGAGGGGCGCCGGGGAAATCGGTGGCGTCGCCCCAATCGACGAACAGGCCGTCGGCTTGGGACGCGTCCAAGGGGGCCAAGATGGAATCGATGCCATCCTTGCCCAAGCGCTCGGCCCAGGCCCGCACGCTTTCGCCCGGCTGGCGGGTCTCGGCCAGGGCCTGGCGCAACAGCGTCAAAGCCCGGTCGGCCAACTTGGCCGGGATGGTCGGGCCGCTCAGGCCGACCACACCGGTGCTGGCGTCGCCGCCGATATGCAGCTGGTAATGGGGCGCCGAGCGGCCGTCCACCTTCTTGGCGGCGCCGTGCAAGCCGAAATCCGCCACATGGTGCAAGCCGCAGGAATTCTGGCAACCCGAGACATGGACGCTGACACCCTTGGCCAAGGGGTCGTTCTGGGCACTGGCAAAAGCCTGACGGGCGAAGTTCTGCGAATTGGTGATACCGATGCGGCAGGTGGTGGTGCCGGGGCAGGAAACCACCGTGGCGACGTCAGCGGACGACACCGGAACCTGCAAGCCGATGGCGGTGACACCGCGCACCACGTCGTCAACCTTGTCGGGGGCGACCCCCAGGAACACCAGGTTCTGCTCACGGGTGCAGCGCAGGTCATCGACACCGGCGGCGGCGGCGATGTCGGCCAGGCTGTCCAACTGGTCCGAGGACAGGATGCCCAGGGGAACCAGGACCGACACGGCGGTCGAGCCGTCACGGGCGGCGATCAAGCCGACCGGGGCGCGGGACACGGCGGCCTCGAGCGGCTTGTGCCATTCCAACCCTTCCCACGGACGCTGCGGCAAAGCACGCACGCGGTCGAATTCCTCGACGAACAGGCCACGGAACTTTTCCTCGCCGAAACGCTTGACCACGAACTTGACGCGGGCGGCGTTGCGGTTGCGGCGGTCGGAATAACGCTGATGCAGACGCGCCAAAGCCTCGATCACCGCCGGCAGGTCATTTTCGGCGACGAAGGGCAGCACTTCGATGGCGGCACGCGGCTGGCCGCCCAGACCACCGCCGACCATGACGCGGAATCCCTGCTTGCCCCCCTGTTCAATGGCGATCAGCCCCAGATCGTGGATCGAGGAATGGCCACAATCGGTGGCGCAGCCCGACACCGTGAACTTCATCTTGCGCGGCATGTTCTGGACCAGCGGATGGCGGATCCAGGCACGCGCCAGTTGGTCGGCCACCTTGCCGGCGTCGACCAGTTCACGCGGGCAGGCGCCGGCCAGGGCGCAGGCGGTCAGGTTGCGGATGGTGTTGCCGCAGGCTTCGCGGGTGGTGATGCCATTGGCGTAAAGCAGGTCCAGCAAATCGGCGCTGCGATCCAGCGCCACCGAATAGATCTGCACATCCTGGCGTGTGGTCAGGTGGGCGTCGCCCTGGGCGAAGCGGCGGTTGGCGGTGGCGATGGTGCGCAGCCAGGCCGGCGACAACTTGCCGCCGGGTATCTTGATGCGGACCATCTGCACGCCAGGCTGCTTCTGCCCATAGACGCCGAAGCGCAGGCGGAAAGCGGTGAACCGCTCGCCGTCCCACTCGCCCCGCATGTGACGATCCAGACCCGCGCGGTATTCGGCAAGATCAGAAGCGCGAACCAGGGGTTCGGCGGCGACCAGGTCGGCGGGAGCGGCATCCAACATCTCAGGCACCTTTCTTATTCACACTAATTAGTGTGTATGTCATAATGTGTTTTACGAGATAGCATGCCATTATCTACAAAACAACAGTTTTTTGTGTTGATTAATCCTATTTACCACTAGATTTAACGTAGAAAGGAAAGCTGATGACCACTTACGCAGGCGACATTTCCCCCCGTGACACTTGGGAAAAGCTGTCGCAAGTTTCCGAAGCCCGGCTGGTGGACGTGCGCACCCAGGCCGAATGGCAATTCGTCGGCGTGCCCGATTTGTCGTCCTTGGAAAAACAGCCCCTGCTGGTGTCGTGGCAGGTGTTCCCGACCATGGCCAAGAACGCTTCCTTCGCCCAGCAATTGGCGGCCCAGGGTATTTCCACCGACACCCCGCTTTATTTCCTGTGTCGTTCGGGCGTGCGTTCGAAGGCGGCGGCCGAGACGATGACTGCTTTGGGTTATGGCCAGTGCTGGAACGTCACCGACGGCTTCGAAGGACCGTTGGACGACGCCCGCCACCGGGGCGGTCAAGCCGGCTGGAAAGCCTCGGGCCTGCCTTGGCTGCAAGGATAAGATGATTTCCGACACGGGCCGGCCTAGGGCCAATACTGTGTTGCCGATCTGACGCAGTGTCGCGGCGACGTCACGCCGTCGCCGCGACAACCGTTGACTCCGCCCCCGTCTCTGCTGATATGCAGTGATTAGCTGTGGTGTTGTCTCGAGTGTGTCGTCGTGTCTTTCGTTCGTCCGTTCCTGGTCGCCTTGTCCCTGTCATTGCTGCCGGCAGAGTTGCTCGCGTCGACGATCGCTTCTCGCCTGGCCGAGGATTCGGCGGTGATCCAGGTGGGCGACCACCCGGTGGAAACCGGCTTGATCCGCGCCTTCTACGCCGAGCGGGGATTCAAGCCCGCATGGCACGGCGATGCCAAGGCCCGGGCCGAACATTTGCTGGCGCAAATCCACAATGCCGCCGCCGCCGAGGGATTGCGCCCGCAATCCTATGCCGTTCCGGCCACCGCCACCGGCGACGACCGCGATCTGCTGGTGACCGAAGCCCTGGCCCGCTTCGCCCGCGACCTGTCCATCGGTCGCGTCACCCCCAGCCGTCAAGTGGGGGGCATGGGGGCGGACATTCGCCACAAGGTTGACATCGACGCGGCGCTGCGCGATTTGGCCGCCGGCCGCGACCTGGCCGCTACCTTGGGACCGCTGCAACCGGCCTATGTGGGCTATCACCGCCTGAAGGCGGCCATCGCCCCATACGAGAAACTGGTCGCCGCCGGGGGCTGGACCGTCATCCCCGACGGTCCGACCATCAAACCCGACACCGAGGATTCGCGCCTGCCGCTGGTGCGACAACGCCTGATCGTCACCGGCGAGTTGGCCGCCAACCAGGACAAGGGCACCAAGATGGACGCCCCCCTGGTCGAGGCGATCAAACGCTTCCAAAAGCGCCATGGCATCGACCCCGACGGCAATATCGGCCGCCAGACCCTGAACGCACTGAACGTCAGCGCCGAGGAACGCCTGCGCCAGATCGCCGCCAACCTTGAACGCTGGCGCTGGATGCCGCGAAGCCTGGATTCCACCCACATCGCCGTCAACCTGCCGGCCGCCCATTTCGAGCTGGTACGCGACGGCCGCATCGACATGGCCATGCGCGTGGTGGTGGGCGACGTCCAGCACCAGACCCCGACCATGGCCACCACCATGACCTCGGTGGTGATCAACCCCACCTGGACGGTGCCGCCCTCCATCGCCACCAAGGAAATCCTGCCCAAGCTGCGCAAGGACCCGTCTTACCTGGTCACCAACAACATGCGCATCCTGGACGCTTTCGACGAGGACTTCGAAAAGTCGCAAGGGCTGGGCATCGACTGGAGCAAGTATTCCAAGTTCCCCTATCGCCTGCGTCAGAAGCCGGGGGTCGACAACGCCTTGGGCCAGGTCAAGTTCACCTTGGACAACGGCGACGACATCTATCTGCACGATACGCCCAAGCGTCAGTATTTCGGCCGCATCTTCCGCGCCCTGTCCCATGGCTGCGTGCGCCTGGAACAGCCGGTGGAACTGGCCAAGCTGTTGCTGCCCGCCAGCGCCGACAAGATTGATGATTGGGTGATGGACGACACCACCCGAACGGTCAGGTTGGACAAGCCGCTGACCGTCTACCTGATGTACATGACCGCCTGGGCCGACGAGGACGGAACCGTGCATTTCCGCGAGGATCTTTATGGCCATGACGGGCGGTTGAAAGCGGCGTTGAAGCGCCGTCAACACCCGGTCCAACCCCAGGTCAGCCAGGAACCCGGCAAGCCATAGTACACTGATGCGTTCAGATGGGACACCGACCCTCTGGACGCATCATTGCACAATTCGTTGATTTTGCGGGCCAATTCACCAGACAGATGGTTCATGGGCATGAACCATCTGTCTGGATCGGACCACCAGGCTTGTGCGTACTGGGTCGGATTCCCGGTTGACTCCCCACCCCGTCACGGTGGTAAGACTCTCCCCCGTCAGAAGGGGGGAACCACATGAACCGGGATAGCCTGGGCGAACACACCCTGTCGCGCCGCTTGTTCCTGGGCGCCGGTCTGGGCGCCGCCGCCACCCTGGCCTTCACCAATCCTTTGGAAGCAGCGGTCCGCGCCATGCCGGAACGCGCCTTGCGTCTTTACAACATCCACACCGGCGAATGGTTGAAGGTGGTGTACTGGGCCGACGGCCGCTACATCGCCAAGTCACTGTCGCAAGTCAACGCGCTGTTGCGAGACCACCGCTCGGGCGAAACCCACCCCATGGACCCGCGTCTGCTGGACCTGATGGCCGCCACCCATCGCCGCCTGGGCGGCAAGGGCGCCATCCACGTGGTTTCCGGCTATCGTTCGCCGGCGACCAACGCCGTGCTGGCCGCCGCCACCGACGGCGTTGCCCAAGGCAGCCTGCACATGAGCGGCAAGGCCGTCGACATCCGCATCCCCGGCGCCAGCACCCGGACGGTCGGCCGCGCCGCCAAGTCGCTGAAAGGCGGCGGCGTCGGCACCTATCCAGGGTCGAAGTTCGTCCACCTTGATACCGGACGCATCCGTTACTGGTGAGAACCCCGCCCTTCCAGCAAGGGCTTCATGCTTTCCACCACCTGGGCGATGCGTTCGGCCGGCACCGAACGCAGGTCCATGCCGAACCACCCCTGGGGTAATTCGAAGGCGGCTTCGTCCACCTTGCCCAGACGCAGGTTGGACAAGTGGGTTTCCACCTGCGAGGTCCGGCCGTTGGCTTCGGTCAGCGTTCCCTCTGCCTTGACCATGATGCCGTCGGCCGTGAACCAGGCCAGGCCCGAGAAGGTGCTGCCCTTGGGGCCGTTGCCGACGACCTTGTAACGGGTGGCCTTGATGCCGCCGACGGTGTCGGTTCCTTGCCTGACCCGCTCGACGGCCAAGCTGTCCAGTCCACCAGCCAGGGCGCCGACAGCAGAGAAGCCCAACCCCACATACCACTTGCCCCCAGGTTTCAGCAGATAGGCGGCGTTGGTGTCACGGCGCAGGATCACCGCCTGGCCGCCGTCCTTGGTGGCGAAATCGCGGCGCTCGCGTCCGGGGGCGTGGCGCACGCTGCCGTGATAAGTCCCCTTGTCGCCGCTGACGGTGAAATCGGCGCTATAGGAGACCGGCGCGTCCAGCAGATCCAAAGCCCGCTCGGCCGCCTGCCCCGCCAGGGGAAAGACGGCCAGGACTATCCCGACGACATAACCCTTGATGCCCATGTTTCATCCTTTGCGCCGACGGTCCTAATCGACGGAACCACTATCGTCCGCCCTGACCACGGGTTAGCATGTATCTCACCAACCCGCCCCCAGGGAAAGGCCCCACGCTTCGATGATCGCACATTCCGTCGCCGATCAATTGCGCCAGATCGACCGAGCCGTCACCACGCTCACCCGTTCCACCGAGGCATTGCTGCGCGCCACCGACGAAACGGCGCTGCTGGAACACATCTGCCGCATCGCCGTCGAGGTCGCCGGCTTCAAGATGTCCTGGGTCGGCTATGCCCAGGACGACCAGGCCCGCTCCATCAAGTCCATGGCCATGGCCGGCTGGGGCGTCAGCTTCCTGGACGACCTGAAGATGTCGTGGGGCGAATGCGAGCTGGGCAGCGGTCCGGTGGGGAACGCCATCCGCAGCGGCATCACCCAGGTCACCGTCGACACCGACACCGATTCCCGCTTCGCCCCGTGGCGCCAGGCGGCCCGCCAACACGGGTTCCGTTCGTGCATCGCCTTGCCGCTGACCCTGGGGGCCGAGCGCATCGGGGCGCTGTCCATCTTCGCCGACGAGCCGGACGCCTTCGATTCCGACATCGTGCGGCTGCTGGAAGACCTGGCCCGCAACCTCAGCTATGGCATCGGCGCCCAGCGCATGCGGGTGCAGCACGACCGCACCTTGCGGCAACTGGCGGAAAGCGAGGAACGCTACCGCTCGTTGATCGAGTTGACCCCCGACGCCATCCTGGTCCACGCCATGGGCGAGATTCTGTTCGCCAACCCCATGGCCTTGCAGGTCTTCAACACCGACCTGGACTCGTTGGTCGGCCGTTCGGTGCTGACGCTGATCCCGGAAAGCGAACAGGCCGGCATCCAGGAGCGCTTCAACCGCGCCGCCCCCGGAAAAGTGCGGGCCGAACACAAGATGTATCGCCTGGATGGCAGCCAGTTCGACGCCGAGGTGGTGGGGACCACCATCACCTTCCACGACCGCGACTGCCGCCTGTTGGTCATCCGCGACGTCAGCGACCGCCGTGAGGTGCAGGAACAATTGGTGCAAACCGCCAAGCTGGCCACCCTGGGCGAGATGGCCGCCGGTCTGGTGCACGAATTGTCGCAGCCCTTGAACATCATCCGCCTGACCGCCGAGGGC